>DATBUF010000427.1:0-1879 GCA_036516435.1 Pontibacter sp. | reverse complement strand
GTGGCTTCACGTTTCCGTACCTCTACGACCAAACCCAGCAGGTAGCACGCACCTACCAGGCTGTTTGCACACCAGAGTTTTTTGTGTTTGATGAGCATCTACGACTTGCTTACCGCGGCCAGTTCGATAGCTCCCGTCCGGATTCAGCTACGCCAATTACGGGTGAGGATCTGACCAATGCGCTTGAAGCGCTACTGCAGGGCCGGTTACCGGCAGATGAGCAACACCCGGCTGTAGGCTGCAGCATTAAATGGAAGCATCCGTATTAGGCGATGGCAGATTGGCGGAGTTTTCCTGGATGAGTTCAGCCATGGCGGTAGCATGATCAAGGTAATCTGAAGTGTACGAGTTTTCGGAGGCATGTACGTAGAGGGCCGTATTCCCCTTTACGGTGTTAATAATGGCATTGTGTTCCTCCATAGGCAGTGCCGGGCAACCCAGGCTGCGCCCTAGCCTGCCGGTCTGCTCTATAATATCAGGGCTGGCGTATTCGGCGCCATGTATTACAATACAGCGGTCCAGGGCATTGGTGTTAAAACCTTCATCCACCCCATCCAGCCGCAACGAGAGGCCGTGCTTGCCCACATATGTATCCTGGGTTACATAAAACCCGATGCTGCTCATAAACGATTTTCCGTCGTTCGAGAAATTCTCGGCGTATTCTACACCCGAGTTGCGCCCATGTGCCACATAGGTATGGTGCAGCACTTCCTTGTTTTCGATATCGATCACCCACAACCGTTTCTTTGCCGACGATTTGGTAAAATCCACTACGGTGAGAATTGGCTTTTCCGATAGAAGGCCGTCATGCTTCATGTTATAGTACCCGGTTAAGGCTTTGCTGAAAACTTCGTACTTCAGACCGGTTTTACTCAGGCCTATTTCGTTGTAAAGACTATATGCCACCTCATCAAAGTGCATAATTTTATAGTTGCTTTTATTCGCCTTTATAGTACTTTTCGGACTTGCTTTGGCCATACCGGAATTAACGGCCGATGTAACCGGAGTCAGTATAAAAGGGGCGAAAAGTGGCAACAGCCGTCTGGCTACTTTTCTTTTGCGGGCATGTAGTTTTAGTCTCTTTCTCATCTTCAGGCACTCATTAGCTCCATCACCTCTGTTGTACGCCGGTACACAGCCCATAGTTCACTACTGCTGCAGCGTAAGAACCCTTGTATATTTACTGCCGCAGAAGTTTATACCCACGCCGATAATGCTTTACCGACTGCTGTTTTCTCCCTATCTTTGGTGACAGAATACCGCATGTTTTATTCTAAATTTATACTTATTTGAAGTTAGCCGCTATCGATATTGGGTCCAACGCCATCAGGTGCCAGATTTCCAGCGCCATTACCCAGGACACCAACGTTATCTTTAAACGCATAGAGTACATCCGGTACGCCATCCGGTTCGGAGAGGATGTATTCAATTCAGGCTACATCAGCGACCTGAAAATTCAGAAGTTTGTAAAGTTGCTGCATGCCTTCCAGTTGCTGCTGGATGTGCACGATGTAGACCACTTTATGGTTTGCGCTACCTCCGCTATGCGTAACTCGCAAAATGCCCCCCAGATTCTGCAGCTGGTGCAGGAAACGCTGGGCATGAAAATAGATGTGATAGATGGCGTGGCAGAAGCGGACCTGATCAACAAAGTAATCATCAACTTCCTGGACGAAGGGAATTACCTGCATATTGATGTGGGTGGCGGCAGCACCGAGTTCAACGTGTATGTTAACCGCGAAAAAGTAGCTTCCCGTTCGTTTGAGCAGGGCTCTATCCGCCACATGCACGGCCGCGATTCTGAGGAACTCTGGAACAACATGCGCCTCTGGATTGAAGAAAATGCCCGTACGTACCACCTGACACAAGCGATCGGTAC
>DATBUF010000426.1:0-2732 GCA_036516435.1 Pontibacter sp. | reverse complement strand
AACGGTGAGCGGCAGGTGCTTGAATCAGGGGATGTGAACGAGTATTTGCGCGAAGCTACAGACCAGCCATTTACTGCCAAGGATTTCAGGACCTGGGGCGGCTCAGTGCGTATGGTGAAGTGCCTTGAAAATGTGCTGCAGGAGAACCCCGAAATGGAGAAGGAAAAGTGCATTAAGGAGGCTGTAAAAGAAGTAGCCAAAGGCCTGGGGAATACGCCTACTGTATGCAGCAAATACTACATTCACCCGGAGGTTGTCAACCTTTTCAGGGAAGATAAACTGCTACGCTACCTGCGGACACACGATGCTACCAGCTCTAAAAACAAATACTTATCCGGAACCGAAGAACTGGTGCTGAAAATGCTGAAGAAAGCGAAGGAAGTTAAAAAGTTATAGTTTACAGGTACATGTAGAGACGCAATATCCTGCAACTCCGCTATGCAACTATAGACTCAGAATTTTACATCATAGCAATCCAACCATTCAACCATTCAACCATTCAAACATTCAACTTTATAGTTACGGCACAACATTTATAGTTTGATCCGGTTACTGTATAGTTAGAAACAGACCTGCGCATGGAATTAGGTATCACCACTTTTGTTGAGAATACACCCGACCCGGCTACCGGCAACCTGCTGAGTCCGCAGCAACGCCTGAAGAACCTGATGAAGGAGATTGAACTCGCCGACGAGGTGGGGCTGGATGTGTTTGGCATAGGCGAACACCACCGCCCGGATTACCTGATTTCGTCGCCGGCGGTGATACTGGCAGCTGCGGCTGTTAAAACCAAAACTATAAAGCTCACCAGTGCGGTTACGGTGCTCAGTTCCGACGACCCCGTGCGGGTTTTCCAGGATTTTGCACAGGTGGACCTGCTGTCGGGTGGCAGAGCCGAAATTATGGCTGGGCGCGGCTCTTTTATAGAATCGTTCCCGCTGTTTGGCAACGACCTGAAAGACTACGATACGCTTTTCTCCGAAAAACTGGACCTGCTGCTACAACTGAATAAAAGCGAGAAAATAACCTGGAGCGGCAATCACCGGCCAACTATAGAAAACCGCGGCGTATACCCAAGGCCTTACCAAAAGGAACTGCCGATCTGGATTGCGGTAGGCGGGACGCCGGAATCGGTGGTGCGGGCGGCGAGCAAAGGCTTGCCCATGGCATTGGCCATAATCGGAGGCATGCCTGACCGTTTTGTACCTTTCACCAATTTGTACAAACAGGCTTATCAGGAAGCCAGCCATACTGCCCCGCTGCAACTCGCCATCAATTCTCACGGTTTTATTGCTGAAGATTCGCAGAAAGCTGCCGATGCCTTTTACGGGACTTACGCGCACGTTATGAGCAAACTGGGGCGGGAGCGGGGCTGGTCGCCTATGAGCAGGGAGCACTACGAGGCCATGCGTGCATCCAAAGGTTCGTTGCTGGTAGGCAGTCCGCAACAGGTAATTGATAAGATACTATACGAGCATGAGCTGTTCGGCAATACCCGCTTTTTGCTGCAGTTCAGTGTCGGTACGCTGCCCCATGAGCAGATGCTGCGTGCTATAGAGCTGTTCGGAACTATAGTTGCCCCTGCCGTGAAGAAGGCAGTAGGGAAGCAGGACGCAACACTATAGTTTGGCCAGAGGCACTTTATAGTTGTGACGGAATACTGTGACTTCCGGCTATAGTTAGGGGAAGGACAAAGAAGCCAGGTTCGCCTTTTAGCTTAATCTGTTTCTAAAGGCGAACCTGGCTGCATGCTGTTTTGTACCTGCTCGGTATGTTTACAGGTTCAGTGCCCGTTTTTTCAGGAGTATGAATTCCTCTTCGGTAATAGAACCCCGCTCGCGCAGTTGCTCCAGCCTTTCTATAGTTGCAATGGAGTCTTCCACTGACCGCGGCTGTGGGTCTTCGTGCCGCACGTCTGCAGTTGCTGCGTGTTCCTCCTCCTTGTCATGGGTGTGGGTTGCATACACTCTGTCGCGGTATACTTCCTGATCCGAAGCATAAAACCGGTCCTGGTCAAAAGTGGTGTCGTTGTAGAAATCATCCGAAATAGTGGACGGGCGTGTCTGCTGTTCCTGCAGTGCCTCCTCAAACTCGGAGCGGGGCGCTTCTCCTGTATGCAGGGAGTTATGCTGTGCCCTGCGCAGCGAGTCGCGAACCTGGTATTCGTAATCTTCGGTGATGGGGCCGCCGCCGTATACCGGGTAATGTCCTATCGTGTTTGAGTCTACTGCCGAAACAAATACCCGTTTGCCTTTTTTATCCAGGGCTGCCACCCCGATGGGTACCAGCAGGTGCTGGTCGTCGCCGGTGTTAAAAAATCTGCGGTCTGCTACCACCGACAGGTAGCGGGCTTTCATGGCCTTGGTATCCACAATCAGGTCGCGCACCATTCCCAGGCTCTCGCCGTCGGCACCAATTACCCGCCAGCCAAGCACATCGGGGTTGTCTTTTGCGATTTTATAATCCTTCAGGTCGCTGAGTGGGGCAAGCCGCTCATTTCTGTAATCGTCTCTATTCATAGCTTTAGATTAAGTATTTAGCATATACAGGTTGCTGTGCCGGAGCAGGAGGAATTGCGCCGGTAGCAGGCGCTTCCCGGGCCGTTGTTTCGCTTTCGTTGTTGGAGTTTTGATATAGTGCCCAGGCAATCAGTGCAACAATCACCAGCAGTAAAAGTACCCAGGGCCAGACCGGTTTCTTTTTCCGTTCAATATTGATTTCAGCCATCTTTT
>DATBUF010000425.1:0-3306 GCA_036516435.1 Pontibacter sp. | reverse complement strand
CCCGTCTTTGGGCATCGCGCTGCTGCCTTCTTGCTATCCTCCTGCGTCGGATTGCCTGCGGCACCGCAACAAGTCAAAGGCGCTCAACCCAAAGACTGTGATCATTTTCAATAGCTAAGCTATAGTTTAGTTCAGCAAGCTATAGTTACATCGCTTTTCTCGTGGTGGTAGATCTGTAGGGACAGGTCGCGACCTGTCCGCTCTTGGTCTGGAACTATAAAACTATAGCTGCAACTATAGCCTAGATTGCTGGCGCGGGTTTGTAACCCGTGTCCTGTTTATGGTGTCGGATTTGCAATCCGACTGGCCCTCAGGCCCAAACTATAGCCAGCCACAGTAAGAGGCGGTAACTATAAAACTATAGGCTCATCTATAGCAGTAGCAGCAATTCCCCTCTCGGGAGGGGCTAGGGGTGGGTTAATCAATAACTATAGAACTATACCTGCAACCATAGCAACGCGGACCAGGAAGTCCGCGGCAGAGAGGTTTCGGACAAAGATGTCCGAAACAGCATGTAAACTATAGCTAACCTCCCCTCCCGAAACCTGGCGCTTGTAAAGCCCAGTTGTTGGCAACCAAATGTCCCGGAACCTGTTTATCTTCACTGGCGCAAACCTGTATTGTTGACCACAGCTAAACTCATGAACCAAGACATTGCCGCTATAAAAGCCCTGCTGGACGACCGTGTAGCAAAGTATAATCAGCCTGACTTTATTCCGAACGACCCGGTGTCTATTCCGCACCTGTTTTCTAAAAAGCAGGACATCGAGATCAGCGGTTTTTTTGCGTCTATATTGGCATGGGGCCAGCGCAAGACCATCATCAACAACTGCATAAAGCTGATGGAGATGATGGACAATGCGCCGCACGATTTTGTGTTACACCACCAGGAGCATGACCTGCAACGCCTGCTGGGTTTTAAGCACCGCACCTTCAACGATACCGATCTGCTATACCTGATCCACTTTTTTAACTGGTACTATAGCCAGCACGAGAGCCTGGAAACTGCCTTTACAGGAGAGCAGAACCAGATCAGAACGCAGCGGGAGCGGCTTATACATTTCCATGACCTGGTGTTTAGCCTGGAAGATGCCCCGCACCGGACCCAAAAGCATATATCAACGCCTGCCCGCAAATCGGCCTGTAAAAGAATAAACATGTACCTGCGCTGGATGGTGCGCCAGGATAACCAGGGAGTAGACTTTGGCATCTGGGAAAACATGCAACCCGCTGACCTGGTATGCCCCTGCGATGTGCATGTGGAGCGCGTTGCCCGCCGCCTGGGACTAATTACCCGCAAAGGTATGGACTGGCAGACAGCCGAGGAACTGACCGATCATCTGCGCACTTTCGACCCTGCAGATCCGGTGAAGTATGATTATGCACTTTTTGGGCTGGGTGTAGAGGAAAAGTTTTAAGTACCAGGTAAAATGTACTACCTGCTAATAGTATGTAACTATATTGATGTACAGCGCCATCCGCATGAAAGTTTCTGGAAAATAGATGTAAATACATACATATATGTTCTACCTTTACCAAAACCGCTCTTTTAAATTATAAACATACTTAACGATGACTGCTACTCAGAGACACAACGTGAGAGTTCTTGGAAGTGGTGTAAAGCCAATGCTTTTTGCACATGGCTATGGATGCGACCAGAAAATGTGGCGCTACATTACACCGGCATTCGAAAGTAAGTATAAAATTATCCTGTTTGATCACATCGGGTTCGGTAATTCCGATGTGTCAACTTATTCTATCAGCAAGTACTACGCGCTGGATGCCTATGCACAGGATGTGCTGGAAATCTGCGAAGAACTAAACCTGCAGGATGTGATCTTTGTAGGGCATTCTGTAAGTGCGATGATCGGCATACTGGCAGCTGTTAAACAGCCGGAACGCTTCTCCAAACTGGTCCTGATAGGCCCATCTCCCTGCTACATAAACGACCACAACTATACCGGTGGCTTTACAGAAGAGAACATTCAGGGGCTGCTGCAGTCACTGGAGAGCGATTACCTGAACTGGTCCAACACTATGGCTCCCGTTATTATGGGTAACCCTGAGCGGCCGGAGCTGGGTCAGGAACTGGCCAGCAGCTTTTGCAGCAGCAATTTAGATGTGGCGAAGGATTTTGCACGTATCACATTTTTGTCTGATAACCGTAAGGACCTTTCGAAGGTGACAACGGATACGCTGATCCTGCAATGCTCAGAAGATGTAATCGCGCCTGAAGCCGTTGGCCAATATGTGCACGAGAACATACCTGGCAGCAAACTGGTAAAAATGAAAGCAGTAGGCCATTGTCCGAACTTAAGTGCACCTGACGAGACAATAGCTGCTATCAAAGAATTTTTGGATGCGTAAAGGCCTGGGGATTGCTCTGAAACTGACAGCAACAGCAGGCTAACTATAGATGGATAAAAGGGAATTAAGGAAAGCGAATGGCGATGTGTTTTTTGAAGCCAAGCGTATGGCCGATAATTCTTACATATACACTAACTGGATCGGGTTACAATCGCTGGAAAGCATTGTAATGGGGGGAAACCACATCCTGGCCATGCTCCGCAAAAAGCCTTGTGTTGCTATCTTAAACAATAACCATGAACTTGTGGGGCCCTGGGAGGTTGGTGTACACTGGCTTTCGCAACGCTGGGCTCCACAACTCAGGGAGCTTGGAGTAAAGCATTTTGCACACGTCATGTCCTACGGTATTTACGGGCAGAACTCTTTTAAGGCAATTCAGCCATTACTACAGCAGATGTTTGATCTTGAAGCATTTGAGGATGAGCAACTGGCAAAGGAATGGATCTATTCCAGGTTAAGAAACCTGCCTGCAAACAAGTAGCATATCGGCCACCACTCTTTTAATCAGCACTATACATACTGACCTCCAGCACATCGGGGCAGTGCTCCAGCAACTGGCTTATAGTTTGGCGCAGTACCGGGTGTATCAGGTTCGGGGCAAGCTGGTGGAGGGGTAGCAATGTAAACCGCCGCAGGTGCAGCTGTGGGTGCGGAATAGTAAGCCGCTGTGTCTGCTGTACCAGGTTGTCGTAAAACAGGATGTCAATGTCGATTACGCGTGCTCCCCAATGCACCAGCCGTTCGCGCCCCAGCTCATGCTCGATCTGGTTTATAGTTTGCAGCACCTGTTCCGGGCTAAGTGTGGTAGCTGTTTCGAGCACCTGGTTCAGGAAACTGGGTTGGTCGGTTTTGCCCCAGGCAGCGGTTTCGTAGAGTGCAGAGGCCCCAACTATAGTTCCCACCTGCGAGCTGATGCGTTCACGGGCCTGCTGCAAGTAT
>DATBUF010000424.1:0-1805 GCA_036516435.1 Pontibacter sp. | reverse complement strand
TGTTGCTTATAGCCGAAATCTGTACCTAAGCTACCAGAAACAGAACACATCTCAAACGCTTGTAAACTAACCTTCATGAGGCTGCCAAGGTTCAGCTTTTACAGCAGGCGTGCGGCTTGGGTAGTCCTGGCGGTTATGTTGCTGGCGCTTCTCTATAACTTGGGAGGCTGGGGCGTTTTAGAAACCAGCGAGGCACGCTACGCCGAAATAAGTCGGGAAATGCTGGCATCAGGCGATTGGCTGCATCCGCGTTTGCTGGGCATTTTGCATTACCATAAACCTCCGGTTACCTACATGATCTCATCAGTAGGTATGGCCGTGTTCGGTATCAACAGCTTCGGAGTCCGTTTTTTTCTGCAGATATCTTTGCTTATACAAGGCGTGTTGGTATACAGGCTGGGGAAGGAACTTTTTCAGAGCAAGGAGATTGCCATCACTGCTCTACTTATCTACTTTTCAATGCCGGCAGTACTTACTTCGGCCCGTAACCTAACCACAGATTCTTATCTGGCCACATTTGAACTGCTGGCTATATGGGCATGGCTGAAATATAAAACTGAAATTAAACCCGGTTGGCTGTACCTTTTTTATGTGGCTATGGCGCTGGCCTTCTTAACCAAAGGGCCCGTCGGTTTAGTCTTTCCGCTACTGGTGGTAATCGGTTACGGCAACTATAGGAATAGTGCACACAGGCAGCCTGCTCTAACACACCAGTTGGCTGGCTTTTTAATTTTTGTGATTTTAAGTATCAGCTGGTACCTGTACCTGATGCTGCAGGACAAGCAGTTAGTAGATTATTTTATACTACAGCACGTAGTTGAGCGCTATACCAACCCGGAGGCATTTAGCCGTGCCAAGCCCTGGTGGTTTTATATAGTGCTGGCTCCTGCACTAAGCCTGCCCTGGTCTGCTATTCTATTTTTTAACATCAACCAACCCCGGAAACTACAGAAGGACTTCAAGCGGCTGTTCATACTATGGTTGGTGGTGCCGCTTCTGTTTTTCTCTTTCTCCAGTTCAAAACTGCTGCTTTACATATTACCACTGTTTGCCGGGCTGGCCCTCTTAATTGCCTGGCTGCTTTACCAGTTACCGGATACGAGCAAGAGCAGAGCAGTTACGGGAGGGTTAGCTTATTACGCCCTGATAGCGGGTACTTTCATGTTAATCCCCTGGCTACCTATTGACTTCAGAATGCCTGGCTGGCTTTTTATTGTTCCTGTATTGATGTTGCTATGCCTGTTCCTGATCTGGAAGAGCAGCTATGCCGCTGTGCCTAAACTGTTATGGGGTGCAACTACGTTTACCATTCTTCTTTTACCATTTTCAACCTATTTGCTCGGAGCAAACGCCTCAGGCACGAACAGTTCCAGCCAACTTGCCCAAGTGCTGCAGACAGAAGAACTGCAGGGCCGTCAAGTGGTTGTGTACGACAAACTACTCCCTTCCCTGGCCTTTGAGTTAAAGCATAACCTTGTAACTATACAAGACAGGAGCCTTCACCGCGAAACGCAGTTTGAAACTGATACAGCGTGGAAGCAGCATTATTTACAACTTGACCAGCAGCAAGATTCCATTAAGGTAGCTAAGCTCTTAGAACAGGATGTGGCTTTGCTTGTGAAGGGAGACTTACGGGCCGACCGGCAGTGGGTTCTAAGATACCTGCATAAGAAAAGAAGGGTAGGGAAGTGGAATATTTATTTCTGAATTGCTGCAGACACTAATGGTCTCTCTCAGGTAAGTTGCCTTTGATGGTAATAACCCCCTTGTGAGATAGATGCATAAGAGCTTGGTGACCAGCTAAG
>DATBUF010000423.1:0-4011 GCA_036516435.1 Pontibacter sp. | reverse complement strand
GACTGGGTAAATACCCCGAAGGCCAACGGCTATGAATCGTTGCACACTACGGTTATGAGCAAATCGGGTCAGTGGGTGGAGGTACAAATCCGGACCAGGCGCATGGACGAGATTGCCGAACGAGGCTATGCTGCGCACTGGAAGTATAAAGATGGAGCCGGCAACGAGTCTGGTCTGGAGCAATGGATAAACAAGGTACGCGACATGCTGGAGAACAATACCGGCAACGCACTGGAGTTTATGGATGAGTTCCGCAAAAACCTTTTTGTGGAGGAGGTGTTTGTATTTACACCCAAAGGTGAACTGATCATACTACCGGACAAAGCCACTGCGCTGGATTTTGCTTTTGAGATACACAGCCAGATTGGCTTGCATTGCCTAGGAGCAAAGGTAAACCAGAAACTGGTGCCCCTTAGCTATAGATTATACAACGGCGACCAGGTGGAGATATTAACCTCGCAGAAGCAGCGGCCAAGTGAAGAGTGGCTGAACTATGCTGTTACCTCCAAGGCAAGATCTCGCATAAAGGAAGCGTTACGCGAAGATCGTAAATATAAGACCGAACAAGGGAAGTCTATCCTGGATAAGCGACTGGTGCAGCTTAAAATAGCAGACAGTCAGGCTAACATCAACAAACTGCTGGCATTTTTTAATGTGCCGTCGGTGCAGGATCTCTATTATCGCATTGCGACCGGGCATATTGATCCGAAGAACATTAAAGAGGTTATTTTTACAGCTGCTGCCGAAAAGGGAAGCTCTACACTGGACCCGAAGAAGTTCGACAGAGAGGTGCAGAAAATACGTGGCGTAAACTCAGACATGCTTGTGATAGGGGAGAACACCTCTAACATGAACTATAAGATAGCAACTTGCTGCAACCCAATTCCGGGGGATGATGTGTTTGGCTTTGAAGCCGGTGACGAGGATATTGAGATACACCGCACCAGCTGCCTTCGGGCTATCGAGCTTATGTCGAACTATGGGAATCGTATTGTGCGCGCAAAATGGACAGATCAGAAGGAGCTGGCCTTTCTGGCAGGTATTCGTATTAAGGGTACAGACCGCGTGGGCTTGGTAAACGACCTGACCCGTATTATATCCAACAGCTTAAAAGTAAACATGCGCTCCATTACTATCGATTCGCATGACGGCATTTTTGAAGGGAACATCATGGTATTCGTGAATGATACCGGCCATTTGGATCGATTGATTCACAGAATGGGAAAAGTGAACGGTATACTTACTGTAGAACGTTTCGATTAGGAAGGCTGGTCCAACTATAAAAAGAGCAACATGGCATTAGATCCTATAAAATTTGAACAAGTAAAGAAAATCTTCACTGCTTACCTCGAGAGTAAGGGCCTCCGTAAAACACCGGAGCGCTATGCTATCCTGGAAGAAATCTACTCCCGCGACGGGCATTTTGATGTAGAGTCGTTGTACATCAGTATGAAGAACAAGAATTACCAGGTAAGCCGGGCTACTGTGTATAATACACTGGATTTGCTGGTAGAAAATGACCTGGTTAGTAAGCATCAGTTTGGTCGTAACCTGGCGCAGTACGAGAAGTCGTATGGGTATCGCCAGCACGATCACGTCATTTGTACCGAGTGCCACAAAGTAGTAGAGTTTTGCGATCCGCGGGTGCACCAGATCCAAACAATGGTGGGCGAACTGTTAAATTTTCATATCTTGCACCATTCTCTAAACCTATATGGTATCTGTGGCGATTGCCGCACCAAAAAAGTTACCAGAGAGCAGACACATGAAGTACCAGACCGAGTTTAACGAAGGATTGCTGTTCGTACGGCTGCAGGGTGACCTGATAGCCGGTACTGATACGCACCAGATGATCGAAGAGATTGGTGAACTGGAAGCTGGTAAGGTGCTGCTTTGCGCAGTGGATCTTTCCAATGTGCGTTTTATGGATAGTAGTGGTATGGGTGTACTTGTCTCCTTACTCACTAAGTTCAGAAACCGTGGCGGGGAGCTTGTGCTCATCAAACCGTCTGATCATATCCGTAAGCTGCTTATCGTTACAAAGCTCAACGCTATTTTTACGATAGCCGAGAACGATGTCTATGCAGCCCAATTCTTAAAGGAATCAATTTACTAACACTTAAATGGCAGTTGATATATTATTAGGTCTGCAGTGGGGCGACGAAGGCAAAGGCAAAATCGTTGACGTACTGGCACCAACCTATGACATTGTAGCCCGTTTCCAGGGAGGGCCCAACGCTGGGCATACGTTAGAGTTCGAAGGCACCAAACATGTGCTGCATCAGATTCCTTCTGGCATCTTTCATCCGCATATTCAGAATGTGATCGGCAATGGCGTGGTGCTTGACCCGATCGTGTTTAAAATAGAAATGCAGAAGCTGCTGGATCGCGGTGTAGATGCTGCTAAAAACCTGTTTATATCCAAGAAGGCGGCGTTGATTCTACCGTCGCATAAAGTGCTGGACAGAGTATCTGAAGAGGCGCTGGGGACTGGTAAAATTGGTTCGACCTTAAAAGGTATCGGTCCAACTTATCAGGACAAAATCGGGCGTGTAGGGCTGCGTGTAGGGGATATCTTAGCTGCTGATTTTGAAGAAAGATACGCCAGGTTGGTAGAGCGCCATCGCAAAACGGTAGAGTTCTACGGACAGGCACTGGAGTTAGGAGAGCAGGAGCAGTTGTTTTTTGATGCAGTAGATTATCTGCGCACCCTAAAACTGGCAGATACCGAGTACCTGATTAACGATGCACTCCAGAGTGGAAAGCGTATTCTGGCTGAGGGGGCACAAGGTTCCCTGCTTGATGTCGACTTTGGAACATATCCGTATGTAACATCATCTACAACGATGGTAGCTGGAGCCTGCACAGGCCTGGGCGTTGCGCCAAAGTATATAGGTGAGGTATATGGTATATTTAAAGCGTACTGTACGCGGGTTGGAAGTGGGCCATTCCCAACTGAGTTGCTGAATGAAGAAGGGGAAGCCATTCGCCAGGCAGGACGTGAGTTCGGATCAACTACAGGTCGTCCGAGACGATGTGGCTGGGTAGATTTGCCAACACTTAAGTATAGCATTATGCTTAATGGTGTAACGCAGCTTAATATGATGAAGGCAGATGTGTTGACCGACTTTGAAACTATAAAAGTATGTACAAACTATAGGTTACCATCCGGAGAGGTAACAGATCAGTTGCCACACTCACTGGAGCCGGAAGAGTTGGAGCCGGTATACGAAGAGTTGCCGGGCTGGAAAGTAGATCTGAACAAGATTGATGCGATAGAAGACTTACCGGAAGCATTCAGAGATTACCTGGCATTTATAGAATCGCACTTACATGTTCCTATAACTATAGTATCAGTAGGACCAGACAGGAAGAGCACTATAAAGAGAGAGGCATTAAAAGTATAGTATAGGAGAGAGTAGAACTCACGCCTAGTAAAAGACTCCGGGACAGGCCCGGAGTCTTTTTGTTTTATATGGCAGGAGAGTTGACAGAGCAGTATCAGCGTCTGCAGGAGTATGCGAACAGCAGGGCTGCCACGCGAAAGGAGTGGGAAGAAGCCTAAGTACAGCCAGACATTAACTATGGATAAGGCTCGGGAAGCACACTGAAACTCCTTGTCTGTAGTTCCTCCCTGTCCACAGGTATAGCGTAACGTTAAAAAGATTCCCGTTCCTCCTGCAAGGCGAAGGGTGCTCCTTTATTTGACCTCACAGCTATGCTGGCTTTGTCTTGCGTTGAAAAGCAGCTTTATGCGGGAACTTTCCCTCGTTTTCCGGCTGTTCTACCCTCGCCTCCTTTCGGAAGAAGGGGCCTGGTGGGAAGCTTTATGCAGGAGGCAAAAAAAGAATCCTGCTTGTTATCAGTACTTTAGCGAAAGCAGGGAAAAAAGGGGGGAGCCGGGGCTTGCAGGTTGAAAAAAAGTGCTTACTTTTGCCTCCCCGTTCAGCAGGAGCGGGCAGGAAGACAAGAGGGAAAAGCAACAGGGGCGGGCAACCGATCCTGGCGCGG
>DATBUF010000422.1:0-5332 GCA_036516435.1 Pontibacter sp. | reverse complement strand
TTTGATATCAGGAGGTGTGGTTTATACTTTTGATAGATTTGAGGCAAGGTGCTGCAGCAACTTTCTCTGAACTTAGGTAACCTTCTTTCTGATGCGGCAAACTATAGCAATGCATGCCTCCGGGGCTGCAGGAAGACCCGTCTCGGAGGCATGCTTTATTGCATTGAAGTGTCGTGCTCCGGCCAGCTATAGTTCTGACAGGTAGCGTACCTGTACCGCTGTTGTTGGTAACAGGTTATCTGCCTGGGGTTGATGTTCGTGCAGGCAGGGGCGATAAGTTGGCCGGCGGGCTGGTACTGCCAGTTCCTGCTTTGGTAATGCGCCAGATCACTCCTGTGCCTGGTATTGGTAGCGGAAACGGACCCGCCGCCGCTACATCGCCATGAATCACCCCAATGTCTACTACATAAAGCGTGGCACCATCCGGCGAGAACCTGGCCTCTACCGGGTGCCGTGGCCCCGCTGTTTTAACGTGCTCCAGCCCCTCTGGCCCGGGGGCACCATTGCTCAGGAAAGGCTGTGCCTCTTTACTCGCCGGATCAATACGGACTACTACATAGCCTGTAGGGGCGTGCGGATCACCGGTAATGGGCGTAGCTGAGCCAAATTCTGCCAGAAACATGTGCCCTCTGTAACCAAACGCATCGTTGGTGCTGAAATCGAATTTGGTGGAAGCAGCATTCTCAGGACGCGTCAGCCAGGGTTGCTCCACTGGTGGGTGCTCTGCCATCAGGAATTTGGGTTTGGGACCACGCTTAGAGCGGAACTGCGGGTCTGTAACCGGTATGCCACTGGAGTAGTCGGGGTAGCCGTACCAGCCATCCTGCCGTACCTGGAAAATGTTGTCCTTGGCATTGGCGATCGGGCGGCTTCCTCTTTCGTCATAGGCGTTGTCAGTTACGTACAGGTTGCCGTCCGGGCCCCAAAGCACACCAAAGGGGTTGCGGAGCCCCCAGGCATATACTTCTAAACCAGAGCCATCTGCATTCATGCGCAGAATGGTGCCACCGGCTTTTGTCTGCCCTTTTATAGTGCGCGCCCGCTCCCCAAACGGCTGGAAAGCGCGTGTGCGCACCAGCAGCGAGGTATTCCTGTTGCGGTTAAAGATACTGGTAACAGCATAGGAGACGTTGGCTCCAAGGCGCAGGAGCTTTCCCTGGCGGGCCAGCACGTTAGCGGGTTGGGGCGTCAGGAAGCTCGTTCGGGTAAGCTTTATATCCTTAGCGGGAATATCGTGTACATCAGGCCATAGCAGGAGCCAGATGTAGGGATAGGCATTATCGAGCCCTACTACGCCGGAGTTGGTGGCCACACCCTGCCCGAAGTAGATCCTGCCATCCGGGCCAACCGTCATCTGGTTATTAAAGTGATCGCCGTAACTTGGCAGGCCTGTTACCAGGTCTTCTATAGTTGCATTTGCCCCGACTGCTGAGATCTTCCCCCTGTGCGAAACATACAGCCTGCCCTGGTGCCAGAGTATATCCGTTATAGGGCCTGTAAACCCATCTGCAAACAGGTTTATGTTGCCGTCTGCCGATACCCGGAAGATGCGTGCCGGTGCAAAAGGGTCGCCGTATACATAACCTGCTTCTGCTATATACACATTGCCGCTTTCATCAAAGTCCACACTTGTGGGCCAGTTCAGGTCTTTCATAAATACTTCAGCCTTGTAGCCCTCCGGAACCTTGGCGGCTACAGCGTCCGGAACGGGTACTTTGGGCATTTCTTTGGTAAGCACCCCTACCGGCACCGAAGGCTCCTGAACAGCGCAGGAGGTTAGCAGGAAGAGAATGAGCAGCGTAGTTGTTAATCTCATATCATATCTGTTAAAGTGAAACAAAAATTTGGTTCAGGACCTGTAGGGTAAGGTGGCAGGCTATAGTTACTGGCATGGCGAAACAGAGTGTCGGGCTCTAAGTACTTAGTATCTATAGCATGGTTTTTAACCAGGTAAAACTATAGTTGTGCCGGCAAGTCCTGGCAGGGTGGCGAGTGGCCGGCCAGCATACAAGTAGGTATTGTAACCGGACCCAGGTAAGCTGATGTAATGAACCGTATCTGCATAAAATGTCCGGCTATAGTTTGCGGTAAAAGAATGTAAGATGCTGTAGGCAGTAAGTTGCTTCGGATGAACGTGTATCTATATTAATTCTAATATAGCCTTACGATTGTTATACTATAATGATTTGCGCCTCGCTGCCCTGTATAATTTCTGGGAGATGACAACAGCTTTGAGAACAGAGGTTTATGACAGGTGTATGCCGAAAACGGTGGTGTGTTGCAGGTGGTGCCGGGCTGCTGTTCAGGTGTAGCGGTGGCAGCTAGTACTATAGTTATAGTTATAGTGCAGTTTTTAACCCTGCCGGAGGTGTTGCGTTACCATTTAAACGTGCCATCCGGCAGGTACAGTTTGAATAAAACAGGTGTAACATGACAGCAAAAAACCAGACCATATGGACTTTCGGCCACTCTACCCGCAGCCCGGAAGAGGTAATCGGGGCGCTGCACTCTTTCGGAATTGAGGTGCTGGCGGATGTGCGCAGGTATCCGGGCTCCCGTAAGTACCCGCACTTCAGTGCCGCAGCCATGCAGGAATACCTGCCCGCCGCCGGCATAGCTTACGAGCCGATGCCTTCCCTGGGCGGGCGCCGTAAGCCAAGGCCGGATTCAACCAACATCGTCTGGAGAAGCGAGTCGTTCAGGGGCTATGCCGACTACTCGGAAACGGAGGAGTTTAAGGCAGCTCTGGAGAAGCTGGCAACTCTGGCCCGAGAGAAGCGCACGGCATATATGTGTTCGGAGGCGGTATGGTGGCGGTGCCACAGAGCCATTATTTCTGATTGCCTGAAAGCTGATGGTTGGCAGGTGCTGCATATCATGAAGGAAGGCGTCGCACAGGAGCACCCGTATACGGCAGCTTACCTGCAAACCCATTCTGCTGCAGGCAGCTGAGTTCTGATTATCAGAGTAAGTTTCCCAAGGCAGTATTTTACAGGAATTTGTTTGCAGTAGGCTGGAAGCCAGGCCTACGATAGTGCTTTTACCGGAAAAAGGCGTACGTAGCTGTACATGAGGCTTGGGGATACGCACTGACTAACTCTTGCTGCTTTCTAAAAAAGCTATTCACAGCTTTCACTACCATCAAAGTCCCTTTTCTCTGAATACAAATCAAGGCTCATATAAGCAGAGGAAGTTTGTTATGATGAATGGGTGAAATAGCCTGTTTTGTGTTTAGTTGTATATAACCAATTTATACTTGAAACATTTGTGCTTGGATGGAGTTAAATTATACAACTGCATTGGCTATGAATGCACCTTCTAAAGAGCATAAAACTATACATATTTTGAAAGTCATACGCTGTTCACCATTATCTGAGGAATGTACAAGCGCTGGAAGTACTGTTTTGAGGAGTATTGAGCTTGTGCATTACGGAAAGGTATATACCACCTGTGCAGATGTATAAAGATTGGAAGAGCAACTTAACTATAAGTCGCCTCCATTGCCCGAAACCAGTCTGATACTTTTGATCACATGGCTTAAACCCTGCTACTATACTCCTGAAGCCAAACTACCGGAACCCTAAAAGTTTTTAACTATAAGCCAGCACCTATGGAAGCAACATCTTTAACGATCATCGTACCAGTGTATAATGAAATTGAATGCCTGGAGCGGTTCTGCGAATCCATGAATGCTTTTCTGGCAGAGTCGCCCATGCCTACTCAGGTGCTATTTGTAAATGATGGCTCTACGGATGGCAGCCTGCAACAAATCAGGCAAATCTGCAGTCTCCAACCGGGCTATAGTTTTATTTCGTTGGAAAAGAACTATGGGTTAAGTACAGCTATAAAAGCAGGCATAGATCAGGCGAACAGTGCCTATATCGGGTATATAGATGCCGACCTGCAAACATCGCCGCTGGATTTTCTCAAATACTTCAGCTACCTGCCTGCTTACCAGATGGTGAACGGCATACGGGCAAAGCGAAAAGATACAACTATAAAAAAGCTATCCTCGAAAGTGGCAAACCGCTTCCGGCGGCTGATGATAAACGATGGTATACAGGACACGTGTTGCCCTCTAAAAATAATAGAAGCCAGTTATGCCAAACAGCTCCCTTTTTTCGATGGCATGCACCGTTTTTTACCGGCACTTATCCAATTACAGGGTGGTAAGGTAATGCAGGTGCCGGTGCAGCATTTTGAGCGGTATGCAGGCACAGCTAAATACCACCTTTTTAACCGGCTCTGGGGACCACTACAAGATACGTTTGCTTTCCGCTGGATGCGCAAACGCTACATAAACTATGCTATCGCGGAGAAAGGTGTCTTTAACATTACGGAGAAGCATGAGCAAATCTGACATTGGCGTTTACAGTACAGGCCTGCTGGCGCAAGTGCTTTTTTCGTCCCGTATTCTGGTGCAGTGGATTCAATCAGAGCGAGCCGGTAAGGTTTTGTCGCCTACCTCTTTCTGGACGTTCAGCTTATTAGCATCCTTTCTGTTGATGGTGTATGGCGTACTGCGCAATGATCTTGTTATCCTGGGCGGGCAGGCAATTTCGTATTTTATTTATATCCGGAATCTGCACCTGAAAAATGTGTGGCACGAACTGCCGTGGTGGGTGCGCTGGACCTCTGTTAGCTTTCCGGTGGCTGCCGCGCTCTGGTTGTTGTTTGGAGATGTTTATAGTATCAAATACATCTTAGGGCATTCCAGTATAGCCGGTCCGTTGATTGCCTGGGGAGGTGCCGGGCAGGTTGTGTTCACGCTAAGGTTCGTTTACCAGTGGTATTACTCTGAAAAGTTGCAGGAATCTGTGCTGCCCAAAGGGTTCTGGGTACTTAGCCTGCTTGGCAGCCTGATGATTATCCTGTATGCTGCCCTTAGGCTGGACCCGGTGCTGTTTATAGGGCAGGTGTTTGGCATTGTTGCTTATAGCCGAAATCTGTACCTAAGCTACCAGAAACAGAACACGTCTCAAACGCTTGTAAACTGACCTTCATGAGGCTGCCAAGTTTCAGTTTTTACAGTAGCCGTGCGGTTTGGGTGGTTCTGGCGGTTATGTTACTGGCGCTTCTCTATAATCTGGGAGACTGGGGCGTTCTGGAAACCAGCGAGGCGCGCTACGCCGAAATAAGCCGGGAAATGCTGGCATCAGGCGATTGGCTGCATCCGCGTTTGCTGGGCATTTTGCATTATCATAAACCTCCGGTTACCTACATGATCTCATCAGCAGGTATGGCCGTGTTCGGTATCAACAGCTTCGGAGTCCGTTTTTTTCTGCAGATATCTTTGCTTATACAAGGCGTGTTGGTATACAGGCTGGGGAAG
>DATBUF010000421.1:0-2037 GCA_036516435.1 Pontibacter sp. | reverse complement strand
TGTTCTTTTAAATAAGCATTCGCCTTGCTGAAGTGGCGGTTCCCGAAAAATCCCCGGTCGGCAGCAAACGGCGAGGGGTGCGCCGACTGTAGTACCAGGTGTTTGCTGGTATCGATAAAAGCGCCTTTCTTCTGGGCATAGGCTCCCCAAAGCATAAATACGACATGCTCCTTCAGGTCATTCACTTTCTGCACTACGGCATCCGTAAACTGCTCCCAGCCTCTTTTCTGATGCGATCCGGCCTGCCCAGCCCGTACTGTTAAGGTGGCGTTCAGCAGAAGCACGCCCTGCCCTGCCCAGCGCTCCAGGTTGCCGGTAGCAGGCATGTCTTTGCCCAGGTCGCTTTTTATTTCTTTAAAGATGTTGAGCAACGACGGAGGCGTTCTTACCTCATCGCTTACCGAAAAAGCCAGCCCGTTTGCCTGATTTGGCCCGTGATACGGGTCCTGACCTAAGATCACAACCTTTACTTCATCAAAAGGACACATCTTGAACGCATTAAAAATGAGGTTACCCGGCGGATAAACTTTTTGGCTGGTGTATTCGTCTTTAACAAAAGCTACCAGGTTTTTGAAATAAGGCTTTTCAAATTCATCTTGCAGCACATTTTGCCAGCTTTCTTCTATCTTTACATTCATAATGGTGGATGGAGGGGTTTACAAAATACCAGAAACTTTGCCAATGCAAGTAACTCTTTTGCACCTCGGCGGTTACTAACAATACAATATTCTCTGTAACATGGATACAAAAACGACAGAAGGGGTAAAGGTAACAGTTACAACTAACTACCTGCCGGATTATTCCAGCCCGGTACAGCAGCACTATGTATTTGCTTACAAGATAACGATAGAAAACAACAGTGAGTTTACCGTAAAGTTATTGCGCCGCCATTGGTTTATCCACGACTCTACGGGCACTGTACGCGAAGTAGAGGGCGAAGGTGTGGTTGGCCAGCAACCAACGCTGGAGCCCGGAGAGTCGCACGAATACGTTTCGGGATGCAACCTGAAATCGGGCATGGGCAAGATGCGTGGCACGTACCTGATGGAGCGCCTGGTAGACGGGAAGAAGTTTCATGTGTCTGTACCGGAGTTTAACCTTATTGTGCCTTACAGGCTCAATTAATTGTTAAATGGTTGAGTGGCTAAATTGCCGCATATAGTTATAGTTTGCCCTTACTATAGTTTAATTAGCGGTTTTTGTAAAAGGCTGAAAGGCCACGCACTTAAGAAATAAACAGGTTTATAGTTTAACAATACAGCCATCAGGCAATTTAACTACTCAACAATTAGCCAGTGTCCATTCTGAGCCAAGCCGTAGACTACCTGCTGTACAGGGCAAGATCCTTTAAATTGCATGGCGTACACTCTCCCTTTGTATTTGACCTCTACAACCAGGTTATTCTACACGATGGTACCTACTATGCTTATCCCCGCGTGGAGGCACTCCGGCAGGAGTTGCTGGCCGATAACAGGACACTGGAAGTAACAGACCTGGGGGCAGGTTCGAAAACTATAAACTTTAAGACCCGAAAGGTAAGTAACATTGCCCGTACCTCTGCAAAACCGGTAAAGTTCGGGCAGTTGCTGTTCCGCCTGGTCAATCATTTTCAGCCTGGCAATGTACTGGAGCTGGGCACATCGCTGGGTATAACAACTGCTTACCTGGCCGAAGCTGCTCACAAGGCCCGTGTGTATACGTTTGAAGGATGCCCTAATATAGCGCAGGTAGCCAGGGCGAACTTTGAGGCGCTGCACCTCCGCAATATTACGCAGGTAACCGGCAACATCGACCAGACGCTGCAACCACAGCTACAGCAGATACCGCAACTTGATTTTGCATTCTTCGACGGGAACCACCGCTACGAGCCTACCCTACGCTATTTTGAGCAGTGCCTGACCAGGGCCCATGAACACAGTGTCTTTGTGCTGGATGATATTTACTGGTCTTCGGAGATGAAGCGTGCCTGGCAGGAAATTAAAAGGCACCCGCGGGTGAGCCAGACTATAGATCTTTATTCTGTAGGGTTGGTTTTCT
>DATBUF010000420.1:0-4632 GCA_036516435.1 Pontibacter sp. | reverse complement strand
TGACTACGCTGACAAGCAGATTGAGCAGGCGCAAAAATTCTTATCAGGAGTGCCTTACGCAAAAGACCGCTTCAAGCTAATGCAGGAAAATGCGATGGACATGAGTTTCACTTCGCAGGCTGAATTTGACGGTGCCTTTTTGTGCTGGGTGTTAGAGCATATTCCCGATCCGGCCCGCGTACTGTCAGAAGTGCGACGTGTATTAAAGCCGGGCAGCCCGATTGTGATTACGGAGGTTCTTAATTCCAGCTTTTTTGTGGAGCCCTACTCGCCAAGTGTGCTGCAGTACTGGATGCGCTTCAACGACTTGCAATACGACATGAAAGGCGACCCGTTTGTAGGTGGCAAGTTAGGCAACCTGTTGCAATCAGTAGGCTACCAGCGCATTACCACCGAGCCTAAAACTTTCCATCTGGATAGCCGCAACCCGGCCAAACGCGCCGAAATGATTGCCTACTGGACAGAACTACTCCTGAGTGGGCTGCCACAGCTGCTGGAAGCCGGTTACGTAGATGCTGACCTGGCAGATAAGGTAAGAGAAGAGATGCACATTGTAGCCAAAAGCCCGAATGCAGTGTTCTTTTACACCTTTATTCAGGCAAAGGCATTTACGGCGTAGATCATAAACCCAGATAAGGCCTGAGCTTTTCGTATAGTTCAGGTGTTACCAGTTTTATCTGTTTCAGTTCTTCTATACTTTCAAAACGACCGTGCTGCTCACGGTAAGCAACTATAGCTCTCGCTAAATTCGATGTCATGTACGGGTGGCGGCGCAGTTCTTCTATAGTTGCAGTATTCAGGCTGATTGGCTGAGGCGTGTGTGCTTTAGCTACAAAAGTGTACTTGTGCAGACTGTCTACCACGTCAGGTTGCAGACCGTATACCTCGCGCAGCTGCTCCAAACTATAGAACCCACCCAATCGGTCGCGGTACTTTACAATGCGTGCTGATAGTTTACTGCCAATGCCCCGGATCTGCTTGAGCTGCGTAGTATCGGCAGTATTGATATTGAAGGGCGCCAGCACAAAGCGCTCGCGTGGCCTGTTTTCCCAACCCGGTGCGGGTCGTGGGTAGCTGTTGCCAATGCCTTTGTTGCGGCTATACTTGTCTGGTTTATTCTCCGGCAGGTCAATAAAAGGGTACAGGCGCTGAAAAACAGAATCCGGCAAACCATAGATCTTGCCTAGCTCTGCTTTATAGGTAAGGTCCCCTACTTTACTGCGGTAGTTAAGGATGCGCTGTGCCAGGTACTTCGGCAGCCCGAATGCCTGCCACTGTTCAAGCGTAAGCTGGTTTGGATTGAAACGATACAAAGCTACCGCGGGCACTGCATTACGGCTACGGCTATAGTTATCGGGCACGGCCTCCAGTTGGGCTATAAGGCTGTCGAGCAGCTTTTGGTCTTCAGGGCTGCTGAAAACCGGTTGCCTGCTTTTATAGAAGCTGTGAAAAAGAAATGGTGCTGCCGTAAGCAGCACCATTAAACCTATCAGCCACAGAAACCCGTTTACCTCACGTTGCGAAAAGCCAAAGTAGTTGCGGATCCAGAGCCTTAGTTTTCTCATATTACATCAGGGGTTGCCTTCCTGGTTCATCATCGTTATCCAGATACGAGTCCGGCTCCGGTTTTGGTGGCGATTTCAGTACCAGTGCAAAGAAGTAGATGGTTATAAATGTCACCAATCCTATGGTAGTGAGCATTATGATCAATGCAGATGTATTCATAATTTCTTAAATCTTTCCTTCTCTAACTCTCTTTTTATAAGCAATGAAAACCAGCAGGGCTATGCTGGCAAACACAGCTACCAGTAGTATACGCGATGCATTCACGAAGAACAAAGTTTCTTCCAGCTGCGCAATCTGGGCAGGGTCTGTGGCGGCAGCCAGTTGTTGCTTCAGGCTGCTGTTCATCACCTTTTTGATGATAGAACTATCATCCAGCACCCAGTTTCCGCTGAGAGCAGCACCCCAGTCGCCACCTTTTGGTGTTACCAGCGACCCTATAAATACCCATAACAGCAACAGTGGTGTTACATATTTAATAATGAACTTATAGATACCCGGAATTCTGATATCGGCTCCGGCAGTGATTTCTCTCCAACCTTTGTTCATGCCAAATACCCAGGCAAATAGTATTGTCTCCATTAAAGCAAACACCACCAGCGATACCGTCCCAGCCCAGTAGTCGTACTCATCAAATACGCCATAGTTAAAGAATAGCACCGTTGGCATGCCCAGTATAAATACAATCAGTCCGAAAGACCAGGCAGCAGATTTACGTTTCCAGTTAAATTCATCCTGCAGGAAGCCGATCCAGGGCGTACCCATGGCCAGCGACGAGGTGATACCGGCAAAGAATAACAGGCCGAACCACATGAACCCGGAAAGTGCACCCAGCACATCCCCCCACTGGTAGAACAGGTAAGGCAGCGTACGGAAGCCGAGGCCAAGCCCGCCACTTTGCACCAGCTCTGTTACGCGGTCGATGCCCAGGTAACCAATAGAGATCGGAATCAGAATGGCACCACCCAGTACTACTTCCACAAACTCGTTCATCCAGCCAGCCGACATGGCATTCAGCGCAATATCGTCTTTAGAGCGAACATAAGAGGCATAGCAGTGTATTGTACCCATACCTACTGACAGGGTAAAGAAGATCTGGCCAGCCGCTGCTAACCACACACTAGGAGACCATAGTTGGTCGTAATTTGGAGTCCACAGGAAGTTAAGCCCTACAGAGCTGTCGTTTATAGCACCATTCTCGCCTGCAACTATAGTAAAGCCTTTGTAAGCCAGGAAACCACCAAAGATGATCAGCAACGGCATCCCCACTTTGGCTACACGCTCCACCCCTTTTGCCAGGCCCTGCGACAGGATCCAGGTATTGAGCAGCAAGCATATCACAAAGAATACAATAGGCTCATACGGAATACCAAATGTTGATTCGCCCAGGTTTACGTATTCGTTAAAGAAGGCAGAAACGCCGTTTTGGTCCATGCCGCTGAATGTGCCGGCAAGCGAGTGGAACATGTAAGAGAGCGTCCAGGACTCGAGGTAGCAGTAGTAAGCCGCTACGGCAATGTTTGTCCAGATTCCGAAAACACCAATGTATTTCCAGAAGCGTCTTTTATCCATTGTATCCAGGATGAAGGGAGTGGAGTGGTGACCGAACTTGCCACCAAAACGGCCCATCGACCACTCGATCCATAGCAACGGAATACCCATTACCAGAAAACACACGATGTAAGGGATAATAAATGCGCCGCCGCCATTCTGTACAGCCTGCACCGGGAACCTGAGAAAGTTACCGAGACCAACAGCGTTACCGGCCATAGCCAGAATGAGACCTACGCGGGAGCCCCATGATTCTTTGTTAGCACTCATAAGAAGGGTAGAAGTTGATTAGTTTAGTTAGGTTGTAAAAGGTATAGTTTTGTTAGTTTAAGCTTACAATTTAGGGATTGCAACTGATACGTCCATACTAAATCCTATATTTTTAATATTACTCCACTTAGCTTCAGTGCAGTTCAATCATGGTTCAGCCTACTCCTGCCCAGCATGTTCTGCCACTACCCGTATGCCTTCGGCGAAACTATGAGGTTTGTAACCTAAGTCTTTTTGCGCTTTGCTGATGATGAAACCCGTTTTGGGCGGGCGTTTTGCAGGCTGGGTAAAGGTGCTTGCATCGGCTTTGTCGATCAGAGCTTTGTCGAGGTTAAAGAAATCAGCCACCTGCAGTGCCATGTCGTAAGGGGTGAGCATTTCGGAGCCGGAGATGTGGTAAATACCTTCTGCGTTGTGTTTTGCAGCCAGCCAGCACCCCTGTGCCAGGTCCTCGGCAAGCGTTGGCGTACGGAACTGATCGTTTACTACTTTAATCACTTTGCCGGCCTGCAGGCTATCGCGCACCCATAGTACAATGTTGGTACGGCCATAGTCGTGGGCAACGCCATATACCAGCACCGTGCGCAGTATCGCCCACTTACATTTGGCTTTCTTTACGATCTCCTCGGCCAGGCGCTTGGTCTCGCCATAGAAGTTTACCGGGTTGGCCTCGGCTGTCTCGCTGTAAGGTCCGTCTTCCCCATCAAAGATAAAGTCGGTGCTTACATGTATCAGATGCACGTTGTATTGCTCGCAAACATCCACCAGGTACTGTACAGCATCCCGGTTCAGGCGCAGTGCCCCTTCGTGGTCGTTCTCACACTCGTCTACATTGGTCATGGCAGCTGTGTGGATGATGTGCGTGGGCCGGAAACTACCTACCACTGCCTCTACCTGCGCTCTGTCTGTTACATCCAGCGAAGCAAAAGGAAGCTCCGGCAGGATGGTTGCCAGTTTGTTTTCGCCGCGGCTGGTGGCCAGTACTTCTACCTCAGGTTGGTTTAGCAGCAGTGCTGCCAGCTTTTGCCCTAACAATCCGTTAGAGCCCGTAATCAGTATTTTCTTCATGCGTTATTTGCCGAGCGTGTGCGTGCTATAGTTGTAGTTATATTTCTTGGCGATCTTCTTCTTTTTCACGTCCTCTACGGTCACTTTCATTTTCACGTCGGTTAGCGGCCGGTTGCGCTGGTTTGCTGGCTGCTCTGCAATCTTATCAACCACATCCAGCCCGTCTACTACCTGCCCGAA
>DATBUF010000419.1:0-5066 GCA_036516435.1 Pontibacter sp. | reverse complement strand
CGGGTAAACTGCTGCAAAATCTGTCTCCAGTTTGGTGTTGCGGTCCGGAGTGTCGGGGAAGACAGGTATATCGAGACGGATTCCCAGCGTTAGTTTCAGTTGCTCAGAGGCTGTGTATTCGTCCTGGAGGTAAAAGCCTAGCTGTGCAGCGTTAAAGGCAGCAGCCGGTCGCGGGTCATTAGTTAAAGAGTAGCTGGCCCGAACCCGTTGCGGGGTATTGTTGATGAAGTTCTCAATAGAGCTGAAATCCCAGCGGCCATTCAGGTTGTTGATGAACAGGTTACGGAACTTGAAGAATTCGTTGTGTGTGCCTATCGTAAAGTTGTGCTTGCCCAGCAGGTAAGAGAGGTTATCCGTAAATTCAAAAATATCCTGGTCCAGTTCGTTGGCTGTGGAAGAACGCTCGGAACCAAATACCAGGGTGCCCAGCGGGTCGGTGATGGTTACCTGCGGAAAGAGCTGTCCGAACGTTCCCCGGTTATCGCGGATACGGGAGTAGCCGATAATCAGGTTGTTGGATACGCTGTTGGAGATGCGGCTGTTAAGTTCGGCTACTGTGGTGTTGGTTTTACTGTTAAACTGGTAAGCATTGTTACCAAAGCGGGCCTCAGAACGACTGCGGGAGAAAGATTCCTGGAAAGCATCTACAAAGTTGTGGCGCAGGGTCAAGGAATGATTGCTGGTAATGTTCCAGTCCAGGCGCAGAAAGTACTTATCACTCTCCGTATCCCGGTCGAACCCGCCAAAAGAGCCCACGTCGTACCCATATTCTGCCAGTACAAAATCAGCCACCTGTTGTGCCGCACTTAGCGGTATCTGCGATTCGGCAGAACCGGGCGCAAAACGTACGGGCTCCGTAATGCGGGTTGCATCATAGTTGGCAAAAAAGAAGAGCTTGTCTGGTATAATGGGGCCTCCTAAGCGAACACCATACTGGTAATTACTGAACTCATCAGCTTTTATGCGCGGGCCTTCCACAGCTTTGCCAATGATGTTCTCGTTACGGCCCAAACCGTACACTGATCCTGAGAACTTGTTAGTACCTGAACGGGTAACGGCGTTTATCCCGCCACCTGTAAAGTTGCCTAGTTTTACATCGTACGGCGCTACTACTACCTGTATTTCCTGTATAGCATCCAGCGAGATGGGCTGTGTGCCTGCCTGTCCGCCCGGGGTGCCGCTACCGGCAAGCCCGAATACGTCGTTGTTCACGGCGCCATCAATAGTGATGTTGTTGTAGCGGTTGTTGGTGCCGCCTATCGAGTTGCCCGAGGCCTGGGGCGTAAGGCGGGTAAAATCCTGCAGGCTGCGGCTCAGGGTAGGCAGGCGCTCAAGCTGCTCCTGCGATACGTTTGTAGCTGCCCCGGTACGGTCCTGGTTAAATACTTCGTTTTGTTCTCCTATTACCTCAATTTCGGCCAGTTCCCGGCTGCTTTCTGATAAGGTAAAGTCTACGCGGGCAGCCTGACCTAACGCCAGATTTACATTTTCGGAGCGCTGTTCCTGGTAGCCAATGTAGGATGTTCGGACGGTATAAGGCCCCCCAACCCGCATGTTCTGGATGTTATAGTATCCTTCGGTGTTGGTGGTAGCAACATACTGTGTATTGGTGGGGGTATGGACAGCGATAACGGTAGCACCCGGTAAGGCCATGCCACCCTGGTCTTTTACTGTGCCGTTCATGGCCGAAGTGGTAGCGCCCTGCCCCCGTGCCCCTTGTACTGACAATAGTATACAAAGGCACAGGCATATTAAAGTGTAAATCTGTTTCATAGCACTGTAAGTAGTTAGCAAGCAAATATTTACAACTACATATAGTACGTATGAAGCATTATTTCAATAGCGAAATGTTATAGTTTTTTCGTATAATAAGTAAATGTGTGGCTTGACTGCACCGGCGCCCGGAGGCATAGAAGTTACAGTGCTGTTCAGATAGCAGGTCTTACAGCTTTAATAAATATTTTCTGGTAGTGCTCTGAGAAGAGGTTGTTCTCAATTACACCAAGGGAGGTGGAGGCATGTATGAACCGGATATCGTTATCATCTATAACTTCGGTAACCAGGCCGACATGCGTTATCTGGTTGCTGTACCTGTTGGCGCCAAAAAATACCAGGTCGCCTTCCTGCAGGTCTTTCACTTTTACCTCTTTCCCGAAGCGGCTTTGCTCGTCTGAGGTGCGTGGCAGCTTTACATCTATAGTTTCGAAGGAGGTGCATAACAGACCTGAGCAGTCCATGCCAACACGGGTGGTACCTCCCCAGCGGTAGGGTACACCGGTATAAGAGCGGGCAGTTTTTATAACCTTGGCAATATCAGCATCTACGTCGCGGCGCACTTTGGTACGACTGGTACGGTCTTTAGAAGCAAGGGAAGGTTGGTTGCCGCCATTTCTGCGGGCGAGCCGGCCTGCCTTGCGGGCTTGCCGCTTTTCTTCAGCTATTTCACGGGCCGATTTGTATGTTTCACCACGTTTGCTGAATACAGGTGCCGAAGACTGACAGGAAGCCATCAGGATAATGAAAAAGATAAATAAAGCTGATGTTGTAAAAACTCTTCTCAAAACGTTACTTTGGAAAGGTAAGAAAATGTGTGTAATAGGTTCTGCTAATATAGCAAATCCCCTTTCTTTTAAAAAATGAAATTTAACCCCGTAACCCCGGAAGCACTTGCTGCCTTTACAGCTATAGTTGGTGAAGCAAATGTAATTTTACCGGCATCTGCAGAAAGCATACATTGCTACACCCACGACGAAACCGAAGACCTGCACTACGTTCCGGAAGTGGTACTCAAGCCTGCAAACGCTTCTGAGATCAGTCTTATTATGCAGTATTGCCATAGTAACCTGATACCGGTTACGCCCCGCGGCGCCGGTACCGGTCTGAGTGGCGGAGCACTGGCTGTGCATCAGGGGGTTATACTATCGACGGAGCGGCTGAATAAAATTATAGAGATAGATGAGCGTAACCTGCAGGCGACAGTAGAGCCGGGTGTAATTACCCAGGTGTTTCAGGAGGCTGTAATTGCACGGGGCTTATACTACCCGCCAGACCCTTCGAGCCGCGGTAGTTGTTTTCTGGGTGGCAACCTGAGCGAGAGCAGTGGTGGGCCCCGGGCTGTAAAATATGGCGTAACAAAAGATTATGTGCTGAATGTGGAGGTAGTGCTACCCTCCGGCGAAATTACCTGGACTGGTGCGAACGTGCTCAAAAATGCGACAGGCTATAACCTCACGCAACTCATGATCGGGAGCGAGGGTACGCTGGGCATCATCACGAAAATCGTGTTCCGGCTTGTTCCTTACCCGCCTCAGAATATCGTAATGCTGGTGCCATTCCGGAAAGAGGAGCAGGCATGCGAAGCCGTATCCAGGCTGTTTATGGCTGGTATTGTACCTTCGGCGCTGGAGTTTATGGAGCGTGAGGCTATTGAGTGGTCGGGCCGGTACCTGGGTATAACGGTTGATTTACCTGCAGACATACAGGCACACCTGCTGATAGAGCTGGATGGCAACGATATGGATCTGCTGTTTAAACAAGCCGAAGAAGTGTACAGCGTACTGGAGCAGTTCGATATTGGTGACATTTTAATAGCAGATACCGAAAAACAAAAGGAGGAACTATGGCGTTTGCGCCGGAATGTAGCCTATGCTGTGCGGGCAAATTCAGTTTATAAAGAGGAAGACACCGTTGTGCCGCGTGCCGAGCTGCCTAAACTACTGCGCGGTGTGAAAGAAATAGGCGCCAGGTACAACTTCAAGACCGTATGTTATGGTCACGCCGGCGATGGCAACCTGCACGTGAACATCATTAAGGGCGATATGAGTGACCATGACTGGCAACATACCCTGCCGGAGGGTATAAAAGAGATCTTCAGGCTGTGTGTAGCGCTGGGTGGTACGATTTCAGGAGAACACGGTATTGGCCTGGTGCAGCGGCCCTACATTGCTATTGCCCTGAACGAAGTGCAGCTACGCCTCATGCGGGGTATTAAGCAGCTCTTCGACCCAAATGGTATTCTGAACCCCGGTAAGATTTTCAGTTAGGAATTCAATCCATTTCTGAAACGTAGATTTGGTGGATTAGCAGAATTGGGGCTGTTGCTATAGTTGAGAGCTAAAAGTTCTATAGTTCTATAGTTGGCGCGTTCCTACCACCCCTGCCCTTCAGCGCTGCGCTCGCTACCTTCTAACTTGCGTTATCGGTAGTTTAAGGCGGGGAGCTTTGGGGCTACTACTTCTCTGTCATCCTGGAAGGATCTTGTGTAGTGGGAGATCAGGCCTTGACTATAGTTGGCCCTGTGGCCCAGTTGAGTTACAAACTCAATATCATCAAAAGGACACGGGTTGCAAACCCGCGCCAGCAGCCTTGGCTATAGTTAAGAGCTATAGTTTTATAGTTCCAGACCAAGAACGGACAGGTCGCGACCTGTCCCTACGAAACTACAACCACGAGAAAGAGACGAAGTTTAGCAGAACAAACTATAGATCAGCAGCTGCTATCGAGATGATTTCAGTCTTTGGGTTGAGCGCCTTTGACTTGTTGCGGTGCCGCAGGCAATCCGACGCAGGAGGATAGCAAGAAGGCAGCAGCGCGATGCCCGAAGGCGGGGCCACTCGGCCCGAGAGAGCCAAGCCAACTATAGAACAAAGGGTGTGTAAAGCTCCCAGGAATACATGATGCTATGAAACAACAGGCTTGTGGCAAGTGGCAACTATAGCCAACTATAGAACTAAAGCCAAAAGCAACTATAACTAACTATAAACCAATACAGACAAAGTAACTATAACAGAACCCTTCAGTAATATTACTTTTTACCCCTCAATTTCTTATCAACAACATACTCCATTTCCCGCAGGTTCTGAAACGTTTCCATGCGGTTGGTGTGCGACTCATTGACAAGGTCCTGCTGGGAGGGTGAGCTGGTAGCCTGCTGTTCTCCCAGATGATAGAGTTGCTCTTGCTGAGACTGTTTATGTTCATCAGTTGCTTCAGGGGCTCGCAAAATTGCTTCCTTAAGTGGCTTGTCTGGTTTCATAGCAGAATCTATAGTTTTATGGCTGGCAGAC
>DATBUF010000418.1:0-4420 GCA_036516435.1 Pontibacter sp. | reverse complement strand
AAAAGGCCGGAGTCCGCGGGTAGCTTGCACTCGCGGGACGCGAGCGAAGGCCGAAGTAGTAGATATGAATAAGCTATAAAATGAAAGCCGCTCCTAAACTATAGGAGCGGCTTTCATTTTATAGTTCAAACTATAGTTTAGTATTTCCTGATCAGACAACCGGTGGCGCGTTTATCGGCTACAGTTACAGCGCGGTTGGCCAGCACTTCATCGATCACGCTTTTCAGGTACGGTGTCTTCACGCCGCTTTCTACCTGCGGGTTATCATCTATGGCGCCTTTATACTTCAGCACAAAGCTGTCGCCGGTGTTGTGCAGCACAAAGACTTCCGGCGTTTTAGTAGCCCCGAAGCGCGCACTTAGCTTCTGCCCTTCATCAGCCAGGTACGGGAATTTATAGTTTTTACCAGCCAGGTCTTCGAGCGTTTCGCTGCCCTCACCTAAGCCCACACCCGGGTTAATGAAGATGAACTGTACGCCCTTGCTGGCATAAGCGCTTGACAAAGTTACCAGGCGGTTTTCGTATAGTTTGGCGTAAGGGCAGGTGTTGTTGGTAAATACCAGCACCACCGTTTTGCTGTTGGCAAAGTCGTTTAAAGATACCTCTGTGTTATTGGCTCCTTTCAGCTTAAAGTCAGCGACTTTATCGCCTAACTGGTAGCTGCCACCTTGTGCAAATGCACTTACCGTGAAGAGCAAAGCCGCAGCCAGGGTTGCTAAGAGTTTCATGTTATAGTTCGTTTGTAGAGAAATCAATGCAATATGTTAGTACGTGTTGGTTTAAAACTTCGTGCTGTACCTGGTACAATTTAGAAAAATTATCCGTCTGTACACGCCCCCAAAGCAAATTATCCGCGTCCGGAGCTGGTTGCAGCAACAGATTTTCTTTAAAGAACAATTTCTTGCGGCTATACATCTTGTACAATGTTTCTTTAGCGCTCCAGTACAGACAGGTTTTGGCTGCATCGCCGCAGGTATAGCCCTTTTCGGCTTCGTTCAAAAACTTGTCGGCTACACGCAACGCCTTCGGGCTTAGTAATTCAACATCTATGCCAACTTCGTACCTGTCTGAGAGTATAACGGCTGCCAGTCCCGGCGAGTGACTGATGGAAACAAAATAAGGGGCCTGCTCAAATACCGGTCTGCCATGCGTATTACGTTGCAGCACAGGAGTATCTGAGGTAAACTGGCTGAGCAAACTATAGACCAGTACCCGGCTGGCAAGCCACTCCAGTTGCCTGCGCGGATGCGCTTGCTGCAATAACTCATCTACCTGCACCTCCGGGGGCAAGGCTACTAAGAGCTCATCCGGGGTTTCAGTTATAGTCCAGATACCAAGTACAGTATGCGTGTCAGGTTGCCTTGAAAAGAGTAGGGGCATAGTAAAGTATAGCAGGTGCTGTTTGCCGGGCTGCCGGGTAAGTCGTAAATTTAAGTAAATTTTAACTTACGTTGATTTCACTGATGGCGAGCAAAGTGCAAGTACAGAAAATAGCCACCCTAACCGGCCACCGCGATTGTGTATACGCGTTGGAGCAGTCGGGAAGCGATGCGCAATTTTATTCGGCAGCCGGCGATGGGATGGTGGTGCGCTGGAATTTTAATGACCCGGAAAACGGTGAACTGATTGCCCGTACCGAGAGCTCTGTGTACGCCATCAAACACATACCGGACCGTGACCTGCTGCTGGTAGGGCAGAACAACGAAGGCTTGCACGTAATCGACATCAGCCAGAAAACTATAGTTAAGTCGGTGCCGCTGCCAAAGGTGCCGATTTTTGACATTGCCTATGTGCCGGAACTGAATAAAGTATACGTTGGCCTTGGTAACGGAGGCATAGCTATAGTTGCTGCCGATACGTTTGAGCTGGAAACTATAGTTCGGAAGTCGGAGAAAAGTGTGCGCAGCCTGGCTTACAATGCCAAAACAAACGAGCTGGCCGCCGGCTACAGCGACCACAGCGTGCGCATTTTTGATGCCGCCACCATGGACCTGAAACATGAGCTGCAGCAGCACACAAATTCGGTGTTTACTATAGTTTACTCCCCGGAGGGCGACCTGCTTTTAACCGGCGGCCGTGATGCGCATCTTCGGGTTTGGGAGGTGGAGCACAACTATAAGGAACGAGGCTACGTGATCGCGCACATGTACACGATCAACAACATTACTTACAGCCCCAACGGCCGCTATTTTGCCACTTGCAGCATGGATAAATCCATAAAAGTATGGGATGCTGAAACCTTTAAGTTGCTGAAGGTGATTGACAAAGTACGGAACGCCAGTCATGGCACATCGGTCAATAAATTATTTTGGTCGGCTCATCAGAATCAGTTAGTTTCGTGTAGCGATGACCGCACCATTTCGGTCTGGGATTTAAATTTTGATGCGTTATGAAGATTACACCGTTAGACATCAGACAAAAAACGTTTGAGAAGGCTTTCAGAGGATTAGACAAGGATGAAGTAAATGCGTTTTTGCTGACGCTGTCGCAGCAGTGGGAGAAGATGCTGGATGAAAACAAGGACCTGCGCCTGAAACTGGAAGCTGCCAACCGCGAAACCCAGAAGCTGCGTGAGGTGGAATCGTCGCTGTACAAAACGCTTAAAACTGCCGAAGATACCGGGAACAACATTCTGGAGCAGGCTACCAAAGCGGCCGAGCTGCGTGCCCGCGAAGCTGAACTGCAGGCCAGCGAGCTGCTGAACAAAGCCCGTAACCAGGCGCGCCAGGCCCTGGAGGATGCCGCCCGCCAGACCGAGAAAATGGTAGCTGAGATGCAGGAAGAGGTAAAGACCCTGGAACAGGAATACCAGCGCATGGAGGGTTACCTGGATACCCTTGTGCGTGACCTGAAGAACCTGGCCAACGATGCCCTCGACAAAGTAGAGCGCACCAAAGCTAAACCTAAGGGCGGCGTAAACAGTATGCTTTCAAGAGCAGCCAATGTAACTATCGACAACACCGAGCTGCTGAAAACCTTGAAAGAAATGGACATCACAACAGAAACTATACAACAGCAGATTCCGGCTTCTACTGCAGCCAACGCACCTATAGCTGTGCGTAATAGCTACGACCCAATCGGTGACCCGGCACCGGACGTAACGCAGCCGCACCCGGAGATACCAAACCCGGTAACACCGGTTCCGACACCGCCATCGCCGGAAGTAGAGCCTGTGCAGCCCGACTATCCTGGCCGCGTGCCAGCCCCGGACATCGAGAAGCCGGTACCGGAAATTAAACCTGTAACGCCAGATAAGCCAGAGATTCAACCACCGATGACGGAGCCGTCGCGCAATGCTTTTGCTACAAACGGCGCAGCAGTAAAACAGGGTGGCGGTTCCTTTTTCGACGAAATAGGCTAAGCTGGAATGGGGCAGATTGCACTGGAGGGCATGGAGTTCTTTGCCTTTCACGGGTTTTATGACGAAGAGCAAAAGATCGGTAACAAGTACGGCATCGACCTGACAATCAACACCGACCTGCGCCGCGCCGCCGAATCTGATAACCTGGACGAAACAGTAAACTACGAAGTGCTGTACGCGCTGGTGCTGGAAGAAATGAAGATCCCGGCCCGCTTGCTGGAGCATCTCGGCCACCGCATCATCGACAAAGTGTACGAAAATTTTCCGTTTGTGCAGTCCGTGAAGGTAAGTGTGTACAAGTTTAACCCCCCGCTGGGTGGCATTTGCAAGTGGGCAAAGGTTACGTTAGAGGAGGCAAGGTAAAGTACTTATTGATGAGGAAGCAGCTGGTTCAGGAATGGCCAGCTGCTTTTGTTTTATAGTTGCTGCTAAACTATAGTTCTATCGCTAACTATAGTTGCAGCTTGCCACAAGCCTGTTGTTTCATAGCATCTTGTATTCCTGGGAGCTTTACTTACCCTTTGTTTTATAGCTGGCTTGGCTCTCTCGGGCCGAGCGGCCCCGTCTTTGGGCATCGCGCTGCTGCCTTCTTGCTATCCTCCTGCGTCGGATTGCCTGCGGCAACGCAACAAGTCAAAGGCGCTCAACCCAAAGACTGATATCATCTCGATAGTAACTGCTTGTCTATAGTTTGATTCGGTAAGCTTCGCCTCTTTTCTCGTGGTTGTAGTTCTGTAGGGACAGGTCGCGACCTGTCCGCTCACAGGCTGTAACTATAAAACTATAGCCGCAACTATAGCTAAAGCTGAAGTCTATTGCTGGCGCGGTTTGCAACCCGTGTCTAACAATGATGTCGAGTTTGTAACTCAACTGGGGCCAGAGGGCCAACTAGGGCCTGTGTGAACAATGAACAGCAACTATAAACTACAGCAGTGGCCTCAGCAACGCGGACTAGGAAGCCCGTAGCAGAGAAGCTTCGGAAACGGATGTCCAAAACAGCAAATAGGGTGTAACTATAAAACTATAGCTTTCAACTATAGCAATATGGACAAATCCTGC
>DATBUF010000417.1:0-2634 GCA_036516435.1 Pontibacter sp. | reverse complement strand
GGCAAAATCTTTTCTCCTTTGTCTTTCGTCTATTGCAAACACCACTAAACCTATAGCTGATGAAGCTGATACCGCTGCTAAAAAACCTTGTACGTGAAAACGCATCTACGTTTGTGTCGATGCTGCTGCTGGTGGTGGTGCCTGTGGTGGTAAGCTCTACGCTGGCCGTGTACCTGTACCAGTACCAGGATGTTTTCAGGAACCTGACCCTGGCACAGCTGCTCTTATACTTTGCGGTGATTTCTGTAACGATGGCACTGGCCCTTACGCCTACCACCTTTGTGGCCCTTGTGAGTGGCTTTTACCTGGGCTGGACAGCCTTTCCGGGAGTGGTGGTGGCTTATGGCATTGCAGCGCTGGTAGGTTATAGTTTAGCGCAGCTTATAGATCATGGCAAAATGATGAGTTTCCTGAACCGCTTCGAGAACGCCCGCAACCTGATGCAGGAGCTACGCGCCGAGAGCTGGCCACTCATCTTCCTGACCCGCATTTCGCCGGTACTGCCTTTTGCCCTGATGAACTTTGTACTCTCGTTGCTGCAGGTAAACCGTAGGAAATTTTTCCTGGCAAGTATCGTAGGCATGCTTCCGCGCACTGTTTTCTTCTACTGGATAGGCACGCAGGCAAAAGATATTATTTCTTTGCTGCAGGACCCGGACAGCGGCACAACAGGCAAGCTGCTCATGATTGCCCTGATAATCATATCGATAGGTGGCTTGTACTTTGTTTTTGACCGGGCTCTGAAGAAAGCACTGAAGAACGCGAGCATTAAAAATTAAAAAATATGCGTTTAGAGCTTGCGCAGTAATAAAAAATGCCTTTACTTTGCACTCACAATAACGGAAACGGTCTCGTAGCTCAACTGGATAGAGCATCTGACTACGAATCAGAAGGTTAGGGGTTCGACTCCCTTCGTGACCACTAAAAAGGCCCTCAGAAGTATCTGAGGGCCTTTTTCATGCTACTGGGTGCAGATTTGGGTGCAGTTTCAACCAGATAAAAGATCAATATTACTACCCAAGCCTGGCGTTCAAACCTCTCATCCTCCTGTTCTTGCTTGTACCTCCCCCCTAGTCACTATAGTTTCACTCATTTGCTGCGGGTGGCTGCTTAAACTTGTACACATTTCAACACAGAAGGAACCATTCCTGACCAGTTTTGTCTCTTCTTCAAGAGCTTACGAAGCTCTGAATATCACGCAAAAGCTATATATTTGTTTTCTTATAAACGTAGCACCTGATAATGATCTTATACAGTGGGTTAATTACGCTTGACTATAATCCTGCAACAGATATCCTGGAAACCAGCATGCCTGATGTCAGGCAGTTTGCATCTTCTGAAGTGATGGCTTGCGTGGACATTATTGTGTCTCATATCCACAACTACGATATTAAGAAGCTGCTGCTCGACTCTAGTAAATCGGTAGTTGATGTAGAAATGGACGAATACAAGGCTGTTTCAGAAAAATTTGCCAGGAGCCTGCTTGCTACCCGCCTGAAGAAGTTAGCCCGCATTGCTACAGCGGATGCTGTACGGGAAGCCAAATCAACACGGGTATCTACTGATTTGCTTCAAGAGTTGAACTTCCCTATTACCTTCGGCAACTTCACTAACCGAAAAGAAGCCATGCGCTGGTTACTACAAGACTAACTTTACCTACTACTTTTTTAACTAAGATGTCAGTCATCTGGCATAGGTGCTCGCTGAAGCACAGCTGTTGATAATTAGAAACAGCTATAATGATGAAGATCATCGTAGACTGGGAAAGATGTCATAGCTTCGGGCTGCCGGTCTGTGTTGCTTTGTGAAGAATATTTTCACAATGACAGAACTTACTGAATTCCTTACGAAGCTAAACAACAGCGACCTGCTCGTGCTTACCAATAGCGCTGACCGGATTTATTGCCGCTTTTTCAGAAACGGACTATACACAGACCGCATGTATGTTACTGACAAGAGCCTGCAAAGCGAATTACTTTCTTTAATTGGCGAAGGCGAAGAAATAGATGCTACGGGCATTGCCAAGCTGAGGCAATTGTATTTAGCTGTCTGATAACCACTCTGCGGCTTACAATGATGCAGCATATGAAACAGAGTCTGAGCGCTACCTGCCAGGTCCCAGTTTCACATCCCGCCCTTCGCCTATGCTGCACATCTATAGTATAACAGAGGTGTAACCTGGGACTTATGCACTAACTACAGGCACTAAAGCTGATTACTACGCCATCGCATATTGTACATCCAGAGGTTTGCTGTAGCTGCACTCCAGCAGCAGCTTTATAATGGCCGGGCTAACTCTATATTTTTGATGATCGAGTACCAGTTGTGCCCAGGAGTCGAATATGCGCCATGTTGGCCGCTCACCAAAGCGCTTTAACTCGGCAGCAGTTGCATTTCTGCGAAAGAAGGCAAACAACTCTACATCCTCTTCAGGTACCGGTATCCGGATGGTATCGGAAATACTGTTTATTACCGCAATTACTTCGGCAGGCTTACCATTTTGAGGAGGCAGATAGAAGTAGCACACCTGTGGCTGGGCAAAGTGAGGGTGATGTTGCAGCATGGTACAGAAGTAGAGGTAGCACATTAGACCAGGGAACCCGGATGGCAGATGTTATACTTCCAGTTAAAGAA
>DATBUF010000416.1:0-3845 GCA_036516435.1 Pontibacter sp. | reverse complement strand
AGCGGGCTCTGGCATGGCGCCAACTGGACCTTTATAGTTTGGGGTGCGCTACATGGTTTTTACCTGGTGTTTGCCCTGGTTACTGCCAGGCAGCGCAATGCAGTAGCTAATGCGCTAGGGCTCACGAGCCACCCGGTTCTGTACAAGGGAGTACAAGTACTTACGGTATTTGCACTGGTTTGCTTCTCGTGGATATTTTTCCGCGCCAATTCTATTTCCGATGCCCTCTATATAATACAGTATAGCTTCACAGGTTTAGGTAATATAGGCCAGGTATTTGCGGGCGTAAACCTGGACCACGTGCTGTTCATGGATCAGGGGGCTAAGGTATTTACCGTATCGGTTATAGCTATCCTGATTATGGAAAGTGTGCACCTGATTCAGCGTAATGGCAGCGTATCGGCTCTGCTGATGCAGCGGCCTGCTATAGTACGCTGGAGTGTGTATTACATTGCCCTGATTGCAGTTCTGCTTTTCGGGCAGTTCGGGCACCAGGAGTTTATTTATTTTCAGTTCTAAATGTATAAGGTTATGAAAGACAATGGCGTAAAAAAGCTGCTGGTTAAATTAACCTTTCTGGCATTACCTTTCTTACTATGGCCTTTAATTGAGGCTACAGTGTTGCCTATCAATTTCTTTACCTTCCGGATATGGGAGACGATCTCGGTAAACAAAATGCAGCTGATGGCAGGGCCTTTTTACCCGAACCAGCACATGATTATGGAAGAGGAGGGAGAACTGGCGCCGCACACCCCTTTTGCAACCAAACGCAAAGTAGAGTGGTTTACCGACGCTTACGGCTACCGCAACCGCGATACAAAGTGCGATGTGCTGCTCATCGGGGACTCCAACATTACCGGAGCCAAACTATCACAGGAGGAGACATTGGCCGAAGTGCTGGAGCGCCGGCTGAACAAAGAAGTATACTCCTTCGCACCTGCCACCATGAACCGTTTTCTGGCTACCGAACGCTTTATGCAGGAGCCACCCGAACTTGTTATTATGTCTAGCATTGAGCGACGCATTCCTGGATTACCTGCTGTAGGTGCGAATGGCTATGCCTCTAAAGTGCGCAACTATACCGGCGAACTAATCAACTCGTCGCCACTACTTACTGGGTTGTTTGTTACGGCAGACCGTATATCAAAGCTCGGTTTATATAACCGCACACGTGCGGAAATAGAGCGTGCTTTTGGCAGGAAAGAGTACATCTCCTATAATAACGAGTTTTTTATAGAAGGCGAGATCGCCAACCGTGACTATAGTGATGCTGAAATACAGCAGATGGCTGATGTACTGGAAGGTTACAGGGACGCACTGGCCGAACACAGTATACGCTTTCTCTTCATGCCTATTCCGAACAAAGAGAACATCTATTACAGAATGCTGCCATCACAGAGAAAGCCTGACTTTCTACCAAGGCTAATAGCTGAATTACAAGATCGTGACATAGCTGTAGTTGATATGCAGGCCAACTTTGAAGAACTACACCAGCAGAAGAATATAGCCTTATACCCTGCGGATGATGCACACTGGAACAATACGGCAGTAGAGGTAGCCGCTAACCTGGTGGCACAGCAGCTCCGGCAGAACAGACAGGACGAAGAGCATAAAAACCATTTTGCAAACTATACCAAATAGCGTTTACAAATGGCTATTTATATAAAGACAAGCAATAGCAATTAAAAAATAAAAACATGAAACTAAAGGCCTACTACGAAAAGGGTAACAGGAGAATCAGGAAGATCATGGGGCGCTTTATTCCCTACAATACACGCTTCAGACCTTTTGATGTCTGCAGGATCGGTATTTATGATCTGTCATCTTACAATTCCAGAGAGATAAAGGTGCACAGCATTTACCCGGCCTGTACTACCCGGTTGGACATACCGGATGAATTGTACCGTTCCTGCTCTGAATACTGGAAACCTGCCCGGGAGGTGACAACGGACTACCTGGTGGTAGAGGCTCCAAACGGCCGGATCTATACTGACAATGAAAGTAGCGTTGCCGTAGTATCGCAGTATAACCGGCTGATTGAGAATGTGTCGCTAAGTCTTGTGAATGGCAGGGTAACGGAGCCTAACCTGAATAATATTTTTGAGCAGCGCTTCTTTAGTGATCCAACCAAGTTTGAGGGTACTGTTTTCTCGTTACTTACAGGCGGTGCAGGCATTAACAACATTGGGCATTGGTTTATTTATGTGCTGCCACGCCTGCACCTTCTGAAACAAAGTGGCCTTTACGACGAAGTAGACTGGTTCCTGATCCCTAGCATGCGCTACAGTTACCAGATAGAAACATTGGAGCTACTGGGTATACCTGCCTCTAAACTCATAGATGGTGATAAACATCCACATATTGCAGCAGACCGGATTATAGCTTCTACTGCACCACGCGGCAACCACACACTTGTGCCGAACTGGCTGTGCAACTATATACAGGCCTCGTTCCTGCCATATGCCGATGAAGAGGAGGACTTGCTCACTCCCGATAGTCCTGCCCTGTACATCAGCCGTTCCGATTCCAAACTGAGGGTGGTGCTGAATGAGGCAGAACTGCAGGAGGCGCTGAAGCCTTATAACTTCCAGACAGTAGTATCCAGTAAACTAAGTATCAGAGAGAAGATAAAGTTGTTCTCGAAAGCAAAGATAGTGGTAGGTGCAACGGGTGCAGGCCTGATCAGCATGCTCTTCTGCAAGCCAGGTACTAAGGTAATCGAGATCTTTAACGAGGGCTTTGTTGTGGAGCCGTTCTACGACATTGCCGCTAAGATAGGCCTGGACTATGAATACATCATCTGCCCGAACGACCGCAGGATACACAGTTCGTCGCAGGGCCAGCGTGCCAATACCATGGTAGACGTGAGCAAAGTTGTAGGTATACTACAGCGTATGAAACAGGAAGAGAAGGCAGCCAAGCAAATAAAAGTAGCCTGAAAACAGGCTACTTAAAATATAGATGTTAACTGATCTGAGTTTCAAGGTCTGCTGCGGCCACAGCCGGGGCAGACCTTCTTTTTTCCCGTATCACTGCAGTATAAATATCCAGGAGGAGCTGGTAATTTACTTCAGCCGTATACTGCTGCAGGTACGTCTCGCGGGCACAGCGTCCGAGTTCTGCGGCAAGTGCTTTGTCTGTACTTAACTGTTGTACCTGGTGCATCAGGGCGGTGGGCTGCCCAGGCGTGTAAAGTAAACCGTTATAGTTATGCTGCACCAGGTGTGCTGCGCCACCCATGTTTGAGGCAATGACAGGCGTCGCCGTAGAAAAGGCTTCAATGATAGACATGCCAAACATTTCTGGCCATTCTGATGGGAATATGAGTGCTCTTGCTCTTTTTAGCTCCTCCTCTACTCTCGGTCGTTTCTGGTAGCCCAGGTAAGTTACGTTGGGGTGCGTAGCGGCATGTGCCTCTACTGCCTCGCGCAACGGGCCATCTCCTATAATCCTCAGCTTAAACGGAAACTGCTTGTTGGCCTTCAGCAGGGTTTCAATCCCTTTCTCAGGAGAAAGCCTGCCTACAAACAGAAAATAATCTTCCCGCTCTACGGCTCCTTCCCCCAGGTCTGTTGTGAAGTTAGGTTTAACAGTCAGCTGTTTCGGGCTCAGGTTTAAAGAAGAATTAAGGAACATATCAGCTGCCCCTTGAGTAAGTGTGATATAGCGATCTACTTTGGTGCGCCAGGTACCCAGCAGTTTGTGTATCCCTGTGGTGAGCACCACAGAGGCCGTCTGGAAATAGGAGTTGCGATAGGCTTTATCCAGTATAGCCTTTACAGGAAAGACCTTAGTAGCATTCTCTAAGTGTAGCTGGCCGTTGTAGTGCATGTAAGCACTTGGGC
>DATBUF010000415.1:0-3548 GCA_036516435.1 Pontibacter sp. | reverse complement strand
GGATTGTACTTAAACTTTATAATGGGGGAGTAGTGGCATGGAATAGCCTCCTTAGCATGCACGCATACCCTTTCAGCAGGGCCTGAGCTGTGCTAAGCGACTAAAAACAAGCTAAGAGCTCTTTAAAAGAACTGTGCTGTAGTAAAAGAGAAAGTGATGGAAAGTAGAGGTTGCTTCATAAATAGTCTGGGTTTTAAGGTGAGCGATACACCAGTTACACGTATAAATACTTTTTATTCAAATATTTAAATCTCTGTTACGAGAGTATTTCAGTTCTTTATGTTACAGGCTATTGCCAGTAATCTCTACCTAAATCGAAAACAAAGGCACCAGTTTACCATAGAAGGTCCTCTGATTTTACTGCGTATTACGCATTCGTGCCGAGATGGTTCAGGTATAGGAAACAAAATATGATTTGACCACACCCACTGTGCTGCTATAGTTACAGCGCAAACTATAGCAACCGGAGTGGTTGGCCCTGTGCATCAAAAATTTAAGCTATGTTTGAGGGAGGACTGCAGGGAGCAGCGCGGCAATGGGATGGGAATAAAAAAGTCCTGCGCCTCTCTGAAACTTTAGCAGAGTGGCGCAGGACATCTATCCGGCGTAAGAACTGAGCTTAGCTGAGTACCTGGTAGGTAATAAAGGCTGTTATAAACGCGAGGCCGCTCATGTAAAGAAGCTGTGCCAACGGCCACATCCACGACTTGGTTTCGCGGCGCACAACTGCCAGGGTACTTACGCACTGCATGGCAAATAAATAGAAGATCATCAGTGAGAACGAGCGGGCAGGTGTAAAGTACGGGTTACCATCTTTATCCTTCTCCATCATCAGCTTGCTTTTAATGGTGCTCACATTTTCCTCCTCGCCTATACTATAGATCGTGGACATCGTACCCACAAACACTTCACGGGCAGCAAAGGAAGTAAGCAGCGCAATCCCTATTTTCCAGTTGTAACCAAGCGGGGCGATAACAGGCTCAATCGTGCGGCCAATTACACCGGCATAAGAGGACTCCAGCTGGTGCGAGCTGATCAGGTTCTGTAGTTCGGTTTCGGAGAGGTTTTGCTCTTTCGCCTCAACTATAGCTTTCTGTTCTGCCTGCTCAAAACTGTTACCAGGCCCGTAAGAGGCCAGCACCCAGAGTATAATAGAGATAGCAACAATTACTTTACCAGCCTCAAAAACAAACGCTTTTACTTTTTCAATTATAGTTATTCCTACGTTCTTCCAGCGGGGCATTTTATACACCGGGAACTCCATGATAAAGTAACTCCGCTCGCGCGCTTTCAGCAGCACCTTCAGTAAGAGTGCCGAGAAGATTGCCGCCAGAAAACCGATCAGGTACAGGGCCATTAACACGAGCCCCTGCAGGTTCAGGAAGCCAAGGTAGTAAGTTTCAGGAACTACCAGCGCGATCAGCACCGTATACACCGGAATACGGGCCGAGCAGCTCATTAACGGTGTAACAAAGATGGTGATCATCCTGTCTTTCCAGTTTTCTATAGTTCTGGCCGACATAACCGCCGGAACAGCACAGGCTACACCCGATATCAGCGGCACCACACTTTTACCGTTCAGGCCAAACTTACGCATGATCTTGTCCATCATAAACGTAACACGGGCCATGTAACCGGTTTCTTCCAGTATAGCGATAAAAGCAAAGAGGATGGCAATCTGCGGTATAAATACCAACACACCGCCCAGGCCGGCAATAACGCCTTCGGTAAGCAGGTTAACCAGCGGGCCACTGAAGTTGTCCTGTATCAGCCCGTTCAGGCTGGCAAAGCCCTGGTCTATCAGGTCCATGGGGTAGCTGGCCCAGGTAAAGATCGCCTGGAACACCATAAAGAGGATACCCAGGAAAATCAGGTAGCCATAGATCTTGTGTGTTAAGATCTGGTCGAGGCGGTTGCTGAACTTCTCGTCTTTCTTTACACGCTCTACTTTTACTACATCCAGTAGCAGTTCATTTATATAAGTATAGCGCGCAATGGTCTCCTCTGCCTGCAGTACATTCGACTTAAATTCGTGCACGCTCAGCAGTTCATCTATAAAGGAAACATCATCTGCAGAAAGGAACTTCAGGCTTTTATATTGATGCGCATAATGCAGGGCCAGGTAATCTCTGGAAAGACCAAAGCGCATTTTTATGCTTTCTGTTACCGGCTTCAGGGCCTGTGGCACAGCATAGTACTGCATCCGGGTAGGCTCCAGTTGCTGCGACATTACAATCTTAAGTGCGGCTACTCCAATGCCTTTGCGGGCATTCATAGGTATAACCGGCACACCCAGGCCGCGCTGCAGGGCAGGTACATCAATCTGCACCCCCTCCTGCTCGGCCACATCCACCATGTTCAGGGCCAGTATGGCTGGTATCTTCAGGTCAGCGAGTTGGGTAAACAGCAGCAGGTTACGCTTCAGGTTTGAGGCATCCGCGGTAACTATAACCAGATCGGGGTAATGTGCAGCAGTATGGTCGTAGAGCAGGTCGATGATCACGCGCTCGTCCAGCGACTTCGGATACAAACTATAGGTACCGGGAAGGTCTATGATCTGCACTTTTTGGGTAGTAGTAAGGTGGCAGGTACCTGTCTTTTTATCTACTGTAACACCCGGAAAGTTGCCTACCTTCTGGTTAAGACCGGTAAGCTGGTTAAATAAGGAAGTTTTACCTGAGTTGGGGTTCCCCACCAAAGCCACTCTGGCTACAGCACGGCCGGCTGCAACCGGAGGAACTTCTTGTATTTCAGGCTGTGCTACTACAGTCATGTAAAGGAGGGCTATTTCAGCATTATGGTTTCAGCTTCGTCCAGGCGCAGTGAAAGCGTGTAATCGTTTACAATAATCGTGATCGGATCGCCAAGTGGAGCACGGCTGTTCAGTTTTACTTCTGTACCTGGCAGGCACCCCATCTCCAGGAGCTTCAGCCCCATTTCCGGATCCATCAGGCAACAAATAACACCCGTCTCACCAATCTTCAGATCGCGGACACTTTTCTTATCGATATGCTCATCTACCCTATTCTGCACTGCAAACTGTTTTTATTTAGACTGTTTATAAACAACTGCAAGTTACAAGGTGTTCACCTTTAAAGCAAAAGTTTTAAAAATTTGAAAATTTGAGGATGTGAAGATTGAGGAATGTAATGTGATAGCATGGTCCGTATAACTATAGCTCAGGAACTATAAAACTATAGCATGCACCCCATCTACTAACGCCCGGCAAATCTTAACCCAGGCAATTTTCACATTTTCAGATCTTCACATCTGCAAATCTGATAGCCTACTCTGAAAAGAAGATGCGTTTTACGCGGGAGCTTACGTTGGTGAGCAGCTCGTAGGGGATGGTGCCAATGCGCTCGGCCATTTCTACCAGGGTCAACTGCGCGCCAAACACAATGGCCTCGTCGCCGGCTTTCACGTTCAGGCCGGTTACGTCTACCATACACATATCCATGCACACATTCCCGATAATTGGGCAGCGCTGCCCGTTAATGATCACCTGCCCTGCCCCGTTGCCAAAGCGGCGGTCGTAGCCATCGGCA
>DATBUF010000414.1:0-4994 GCA_036516435.1 Pontibacter sp. | reverse complement strand
CCCTGTTATATACCATTACCTCGTCTAACAAACCTGAGAAATGATAACCATGATCAAGGTTGTGGCGACCTATAGTTACGGGTAGTGTACTATAAAAATTATTGGCATACTCATACCTATAGTTAGCTACCCTGTACCCATCTATGTAGAGCCTGTTGCGAAGATGTGTGCCATGGCCCATAACTACAATGTGGTGCCATTTACCATCATTGATCTTCTTCCCTTGCTTCTCAAGCCTGAAGCCCCTCTGCCCCATGTCATAAAGGTCAAAGACGATGTATCCTTCTTTATCTACCCCAACCCACCAGCTCATTTTCATATCACTGGAGTTGCGGCCCATTATAACACGATTCTGAGAAGAGGTACCCTCCACTTTTACCCAGAACTCGATTGTAAAGCTATCGTAAAGCCCCCACTGAAACCCCTCCGTCTCATTAATCACCAAACCATCATCTCTGCCATCAAATTTTTGTGCACCAGCAAAAAGGCTGTTTACCGGGCTAGGACAGTTAGTACAGGTAGCAGTAACAGGACTCACATTGTCTTTATAGGTTCCTGCTTCAGTTTCATCTAAAGGGAAATAGTGTATGAGGCCGGGAGGACATTGTGCCAAAGCTGGTACAGAAAGAAAAATGGCAAACAGGATAACAGTAACTGCAATGGCATGATTATAAAGCCTGCTCCTAACACCACTGGTAAGCGTAGTGTTATAGTTTACACTTGTATGAGAATTGCTTAGAGAAGCATCATGGTAACTATATAACATATTTTGAAGTGCTGCGTGATAAAGGGTGACCTGCACGAGATAGCTGTAAAACTCCTATCTCATTCATCCATTTGTTTCAGACTTTTGCTGCCGGATAGGCTCCTATAACTTTTAGCTGGTAGTCAGATCCGGTCTTTCTGTAGAGTATTAGAGAACCCATCTATTTAAAACACCTTATATTACGATGTTTCTAAAGGTAGGTTCAGCCACTTGTTATAGTTTGTTTAAACCACATCAAACACAATAATATTACATACTTACTGGTAGCCAATGTGTTACATTTTAACTCAAAATAGTAATGCTGCCCCTTCCCGCTGGCAACCCGCAAACTACCAGATACGTCCGGTTTTCTGACGTAAGGTGTTACCGCGTGGTTTCAGGTGGTAAGAGAGTGACAGTTCGTTCGTAGACCTTGCTATAGTTGCAGCATCGGCTACTCCAGCCTCATACAGGTAACTGACTCCTAGTCTGCCCAGGCTTAAACCTGCCGTAGCTGAGTATGCCAGTTTGTTTCGGTAACCTGCTCCTACCCAAAAGGTGTTCTGGTATACAGCCTTTAACTGTCCCTCTATAGTGCTACCATTTTCTGCATCGTGCTGGTAGAGGCTGTTCAGCACCAGGTCTATACTCTGGTTCAGGTGAGCACGCGCTCCGGCCAGAGCTACATGGCGGCGGCCAAAAAACGCTTCATTAAATTCATCGCTGGTAGCAATTAGCTTACCTTGTGTGATGTTCTGCAAACTATAGCCTACATAGAAGTTATCTGCAGCCAGCGTCAGGCCAAGGTTCAGATCCAGTTTGCCGGAACGGTTTTTCTGCCCTAGCAGGTTGCTGTACTTCGGGTCATCCTGCCGGTCGATGGTAAGTTTATTTCCGTCGAGGGATAAGGCTGTATACGTGAGTGCTGTACCCCAACGCAGCAACAAACTCTCAGACAAATTTACCCCTGAACTATAGCTCAGGTTTGCCTGGGTCTCGCTGTAGGGGCCGAAGGAGTCGCGGAGCAAAAACATACCTATACCATGCTGCACAGGCTTTCTATCTGTATGCTCACTCGAAAACCGGTACCCTTTGCTGGCAGTAAAATCACTCAACTGGAGTTCTGCCGAAGCAGCAAGTGTAGTCGGCGCATCCTCAAAGCCAGTCCATTGGTTGCGGTAGAGTGTTGTGAGCCGGCTCCCTTCCTGCCCCGTAAGTGCCGGGTTATAGTACTGCCGCACTTGCGAAAAATTGCCAATGTATTTCCGGTTTTGGGCAGAAGCTCCCAGACTGCAGATAATGAAACTTAGCAGGAGTATGTGTTTTTTCATGATATGCTACTTTAAAACGATTAATACTCCCTTCTGCACCAGATTTATATCGTTTACCCGGATGATGTAGAAGTAAGCCCCAGATTGTACCTGCCCGTTTTTGGCCTTGCCGTCCCAGCCTTTCTCGGGATCTGTTGTATGAAACAGACGCACTCCGGAACGATCCATTACCACAATTTCCACATCGTTGTAGAACCGCAGCTCGGGAACAGTCCAGGTGTCGTTTATGCCATCCCCATCCGGCGAGAAAGCGTTTACCAGTTCAATCTTTTTCTGCTCATAGGGCAGCTTGGTAAGTACGAATGCCTGCTCAAAAGTATTGTTGTAAGGGTCTGTGGTTCTTACCCGTATATTAAAAGACTTACTACCCGATAAGCCCTTGTTGGAGTTTAAGTGCAGTTCGTTATTAACGATAGAGAAGAGGCTATTCTGCTCTGCTCCTGCTCCCGGCACCAAACTATAGGTAAACTCGTTATCCTCCGGGTCTTCGGTAGCAAAGGTGGCCAGCACATCTGCAGGTTTTGCATCTGGTTTAAACTTATCGGTACTTAGGATAATAGCGGTTGGCGGCTGGTTCGGCTCCACTTCCACTGTTATGCTGCCATTATAGTGATGGATGTTGCTCGTGCCGGGAGCGAGTTCCAGTGTACCCATCAAGGCATACTTCCCTGCAACCCGCGGATTATAGTTGCCTTGTTGCCATGCAACGGCCAAGTAGGCTTCTTCGCCTGTACTATACGTTACTTTTACTTTCTGCGGCAGTTGTACTTTACTGAACACAGTACCAAAAGGCACCTTCACTACTCCGGAGACTGGTACAGAAGCAATGTTCTTGGTTACTTTTGTTACCTGTGCCCTTACTTTTTCGCCTTTGTTGCCTGCCTCATCGGTCAGGTATAGCTCAGCAGTCAGGGTGCCATCCCCCAACCCGGACAGATCCAGATTCTGGATAGAAACCGTTGCTCCTTTTGCTTTGCCTGTACCTGTTACAGGCGCACCACCATTGCTGCTCGTGATACTATAGGTATAAGTGGCATCTGCTTCGGCGCCTGTTATAGTCATGCTGCTGTTATGTTCATTTTCAATCGTAACCTGCTGCACGCCAAAAACAACGGCATACCCGGCAGGCGCCACCGAATCGTGTTGCCGTCTGAGTACTTCAGAAGCCTCGTTTTTGTTACCGGCTGCATCTGCAGCTACTCCTTCCGGTACACGCACAATTACCTCGCCCTGCGCTCCGGATACCACTTTTGCGGTGTAGGTTCTGGCATTCACTTGCTTAAAATCAGAGATTCCGGCATTAGTAACGTTTATAGCAGCTGCTGTAAAGCCAGAAACATCTTCGTTAAAAGTTATAGTTATCAGAAAGGAGGTATTCACCAGTGCAGGCGCATCAGAGCTGAGCGCTACCTTTGGCCAGGTAAGGTCACTTTGTATTTCCAGCACACCAGATGCCTTGTTTCCATTGCCGGCCAGGTCTGTAACCCTTGAGGCAGGTAGCTGCACACTTACCTTACCGTCTGTGGCAGGAACTATAGTTGCCGTGTAGGTGGCTGTACTTTGCTTCTGCAGGTTACTGATAGTACCGTTTGTAATTATAAAATCTGACAGTGTAAGCTCGTACACAGCCTTTGTAAAGCTGATGCTGATAGTGAACGATTTGTTTACCGGAGATTTTGCTTCTGTGGCTATAGTTACCGCAGGCGCTACCTGATCTATAGTTACCTTAAAACTTGGGCTTACAGTACTGGTATTACCGGCAGCATCTGTAGCCGTGGCAGTAAAGGTATGCTCTCCGTCCTGTAGTGTAGTTTGGGTATAATCGAACTCCCATTTCCCCGACGAACTGGCAGTAGCTGTACCTATAGTTCCTTTGCCGGTCAGGCTTATAGTTATCTTTGCAGCTGCCTCTGCAGTACCGCTCAGCACAAGGGTGTTATCTGATGTCACCTGGTCTGTCGCGCTGGGGCCACGATCTTCTGAAATGGCAACTATAGCTGGCGGAGCCGGTGGCTGGGTATCTATGGTCCAGGTGTAGGTGGCAGGTGTCGGGTCTACGTTACCGGCTTTGTCTATGGCGCGTACTTTTATAGTGTGCGTTCCTTCCGGCAGGTTGGTTAAAGTATAGTTGGCGGGTACAGCTACATAAGCTGCTCCATTAAGGCTTGCCTGAAAAATGACACCTGCCTCGTTGCTGCTAAAGCTAAAAGAGGCTGTTTTACTGTTTGTATACAGTGCCGGCTTGGCAACAATGTTTGTTTCAGGTGCCTGGGTGTCGGGTTCCTGGAGTTGCACATTCAGCAGTCTGTCTAACACCGGGTACCATACCTTAGCCATTTTATCGTAGCCCCTCATAAGTGGGTGCATTCTGTCTGCCATATCGCCTCCGGCATAAGCATAGGCATAAATAATTCCGGCGTCCGCCATATCTACCAGTTCCAGCCGGTCGCCCTGCGCAATGCGCCTCTGCACCATTACCTGCACTTTATTATTGTAAAGCTCTATAATGTCGTTCTTTGTGGAGGTCTCCCCCCTGAAACAGTCGTTCCCATTGCATATAGACTTAATAAGCTTTGCTACTATCACAGTGATCTCCCTGCCGGTGCGGGTCTCATACTTGTCTATTTCGTTCAACAGGTCTTCAAGGTCATTTACTACAGCCTGCGAGTTATCGGCTCCCTCGTTATTGATTTCGTTTGTGCCGTTGTGCAGCAGAATAATGTCAGGTGTAAACACATCCAGGTAATTTGCTGTGTAGTTCAGCCCCATATGCCTGCCATCGTACCAGCGGGTGTATTGCCCGTTACGGATAAGCTCCACCAGGTCCTCATTGCGGGCCGATCCCATACCAGCATGGTCAGTATCCTGTACATACTTGCTCCCCGATTGCTCGCTACCCACAAAGTCATAGTTGTTTT
>DATBUF010000413.1:0-5027 GCA_036516435.1 Pontibacter sp. | reverse complement strand
ATGAACATTATGATGGTTTCGGTGAACGAGCGTACGCGCGAAATAGGAGTGCGTAAGGCACTGGGCGCTACGGCACACCAGATCCGGCAGCAGTTCCTGATCGAGGCTATCGTTATCTGCTTTTTAGGTGGTATAGCTGGCGTGTTTATGGGCATACTGATGGGGAATGGCATATCAGCTCTGATCGGAGATGGAGGCTTTATAGTGCCGTGGCTTTGGGTATTGGTTGGGCTCACCATTTGTATTGTTGTAGGCGTAATTTCCGGTTACTACCCCGCATACCGCGCCTCCAGATTGGATCCTATTGATTCGTTGCGCTACGAGTAAGACTGCACGCCTTCAGCTAGTAATGGATAAACCCAAGGCTGTAGTTGGCCCTCTGGTCCAGTCGGATCGCAAATCCGACCTCATAGTTAGACACGGGTTGCAAACCCGCGCCAGCAATAAACTTTAGCCTTAGCTATAGTTGAGTTGAGGCTATAGTGCTATAGTTGCTGCTGGTATAACCCACCCCCACCCCTCCCGAGAGGGGAATTACTGCCTTAGCTATAGTTGCAGCTATAGTTTTATAGTTCCAGCCCGTGAGCAGGACAGGTTTACCTGTCCCTACGGAATTACTACCACGAGCAAAGCTATGCAACTATAGCTCCTCCAACTATAGTTCAGCAACTATCGAGATGATATCAGTCTTTGGGTTGAGCGCCTTTGACTTGTTGCTGTGCCGCAGGCAATCCGACGCAGGAGGATAGCAAGAAGGCAGCAGCGCGATGCCCAAAGACGGGGCCGCTCGGCCCGAGAGAGCCAAGTGAACTATGAAGCAAAGGGTAAGTAAAGCTCCCAGGAATACAAAATGCTATGAAACAACAGGCTTGGTTCAAGTTGTAGGCAGCAGCAACTATAGTTAAGAAGCAGCAACTATAGCTCCAGATGCTCATAGGAACTATGCATGCTACAAGGTCTTGTGACCAATAATTTACAAACCAGATTAAGCTCGAAAAAAAAGGCGGGAATTACCCGCCTTTGTACTATATACCTCAACTTAGAAGACTACTTTTTCTTAGTGTCAGTTTTAGCTTCTGTTTTAGGAGCCTCTTTTTCTTTTGCATAAGCCTCATTCAGGCCTTTTAACACATCCTGGGTAATATCCAGCGATGCATCTCCGAACAGGATAGCACTGTTGCCGCGTGAATAAGAAAGCACCATTTTGTAGCCCTTCTCTTTGCTGTAATCCTGCAGGTAAGCCTCTACTTTGTCGTAGATCTTTTTCTGCTCTTCCGACTCCTCAGTCATCAGGCGGTTGCTTTCAGACTGGTTCAGGTTAGCCAACTCCTGCTGTCTGCGGGCCAGGCGCTGCTCTGTTACGGCACGCTGCTCGTTGGTCATGCCGGCTGCTTTCTGCTGGTACTGTCCAACTTCTCTTTCAAAGGCACTTGCTTTGGTTTTCAGATCGCTTTCGGCTTTTTGTGCTTTGCCTTGCAGGCGGGTACGCACATCCTTAAACAGGTCATAGTTAGCCAGCAGCGTATCAGCATTTACGTATACTACATCACCAATAGAGGCAGCAGCTGTTTCTTCGGTGGTGGGTGTAGTAGTTGCAGCAGCGCCATCATTTTTGGCAGCTTCCTGCTTGCAGGCAGCCAGGGAAAGAGAGGCCACCGTTACGCCAAGGGCAAGCTTTGTTAATTTCACAGGTTGGTTAATTTAGGTTAGTTTAGAAGGTAAATATAACTTAATGTTTTAAAACTTCAGCATAAGTTTCTTCAGCTTCCATTAATCCGTTGGCATTTATACCGGTCAGACGCACGTGCTTCAGCTCGTTTACCAAAACAGGGTCATACTTGGCAGCTACACGCACATAATTTTCGGTCCAGCCTTCCATTATGCCGTCTTTTACGTCATCCTCGAACAGCACCGTAAACTCACGGCCAATGTTCTGCTCGTAAAAATAACGTTTCTTCTTTTCGGACAGGATGCGGAGCATGTCGGCGCGGCGGTTGCGCTCTTTTATACTTACTTTGCCCGGCATGTCTGGCGCCAGCGTGTTTTCGCGTTCCGAGTACGGGAAAACGTGCAGGTAGCTTACATCCAGGCCGTTAATGAAGTTGTACGTCTCTACAAAATCTTCTTCTGTTTCGCCGGGAAAGCCAACTATAACGTCTACACCAATACAGCAATGCGGCATCAGTTCTTTTATCTTAGCCACGCGGTCGGCGTATAGTTCGCGCTGGTAACGGCGGCGCATCAGTTTCAGGATTTTGTTGGAACCCGACTGCAGCGGAATATGGAAATGCGGCATAAAGCGCTGACTCTCGCTCACAAATTCGATGATCTCATCCTTCAGCAGGTTGGGCTCGATGGAAGAGATTCTGAAGCGTTCGATGCCCTCCACGTTATCCAGTTCTTTTACCAGGTCGAAGAAAGTCTCTACGCGCTTACCATCCTGTAACCCAAAATCACCGGTGTTTACGCCGGTCAGCACAATCTCTTTTACACCGGATTCGGCGATCTCATTGGCAGAACGTACTACGTTGGCTATATTATCAGAACGGCTGTTGCCGCGTGCCAGCGGTATGGTACAGAACGAGCAGGAGTAGTCGCAGCCATCCTGCACCTTCAGGAAGGTACGCGTACGGTCGCCGAAAGAGTAGGAATTATGGAATGTGTTGGCCTCAGAGATCGGACTGGCGTATACTTCGGCCTTTTCCTTTTTGCTAAAACCTTCCAGAATATCCACCAGCTGAAATTTTTCGGCAGCGCCCAACACAGCATCTACTCCGGGTATTTCAGCAATCTCTTTGGGTTTGAGCTGGGCATAGCACCCCAATATAGTAATGAAAGCGTTGGGCGAGTGCTTCTGGGCTTCCTTCACAATTTTCCTGCACTTTTTGTCCGCATTATCGGTCACAGAGCAGGTATTTATCACATAAATGTCGGGCGTATCGGTAAACTCCACCTTCTCAAAACCACGCTCCTGGAAAATCCGGCCAATAGTGCTGGTTTCTGAATAGTTGAGTTTACAACCTAACGTATAAAAAGCTACCTTCTTCATAATTAAGGTGCAAAGTTACAAAATTTAGTTTTGAATGTGTGAATGAGTAGTTGAGTGAATGCATAACTGACACAAATCATTTTATTCACTTATCCGAAAATCACTCATCCAAAATTATTTGCTTAGAAAATCCGCGAACGAGTACTGCAGGTAAGCTTTGCCTGTTTCCAGTTGCTGGTCAGTTACAGCCTCGTCCCGGGTAATTACTTTTTTGGATGCATTGTCGAAAGTTACTTCCCCGGCCGGAGTCAGGTAGCCAAAGCCATCCTGAAACACATAAAACGCAAATGGCTTTGTAGTTGGGGCCAGCAGGTTGCGGCTCCAGACATATTGCTGGTGCGGCAGGTTTAGCTGCGACAATAACGTAGCGGCAATATCGGTTTGCGAGCCAAGCGCATCCACAGTGATACCCTTTTGCGCTACAGCACCACCGGTAAGTATAAACGGAATATGAAACTTGCTTGGTGCATGGTTCGGGTCTTCGGCCGGAAGCGGATGCCCGTGATCAGCTACTATAACTATAAGGGTGTTCTGCCACCAGGGCTGCTTTTTAGCTTCGGCAATAAACCGACCCAACGCCCAATCGGTATAGTACACGCTGTTCCGGAATTTGTTTGGAACGTCAGTCCCTTTAAACTTGGGCTTTATTGGAATCTCGAAAGGTTCGTGGCTGCTCAGGGTGTACACCGTACTGAAGAAGGGCTGCTGCTCAGCATTCAGGTCTTTAAGGACACGGTCGAAGAGCACGTGGTCGTGGGCACCCCATTTACTGTTATAGCTCTCCGCCGGAAAAGCATATTTGTCGATCAGCTTGTCGTAGCCGCCATTCACGAAGTAGGATTTCAGATTGGCAAATTCTAGCTCACCACCATAAAAGAAACTGGTTTTATAGCCCTGTTGCTCAAAGGTGTGGCTCAGCTGCGGCAGCTTTTCCGATTTCTTAGGCACTTTAACTATAGATGTGGCCGGCTGCACCGGGTAACCACTCAGTATCGCTACCATTCCTTTCTGGCTGCGGTCGCCGCTGGCATAAAAGTTTGTAAACGTAACACCCTCTCTGGCGAGTTTGTCCAGGTTAGGCGTAATGCCTTTTTCACCTCCTAGGTGCTCCACCAGCTTGGCTGTATAACTCACCAGGATGATGAACAGCACATTCGGCTTGCCCGGTTTTACCACCTGCTGCTGCAAAGAATCAGGCGCCACAGCTGCGTATAGTTGCTGCACTTCTTGCCTGGCAGAATCGGCAGGTAAGTATAAATAGGGATTTTCGCTGGCTTCACCATACTTCAGCATTGAGTGCATCAGGTTCCAGGGCATGTTCAGGCTGGCGTGGTTGGTAAAGGGTTTGTCAGAGAAGTAGGCTATACTTTGGTTGATCGGGATTTGCTGCACACCACCACGCATGGGCAGGATCAGCAGGGCAATCATAAAGAAAGCTACAAAGGCCTTCAGCCAGGTAAGCCGTTCTGGTTTAAACGTTTTCAGGTCGAAGAATAGCTTGTATAGCAGTATAAATACGCCTGTTAACGCCAGTGCTACAAAAGCCAGCAAAAGGAGAGGAGCCGAACCGGCGGAAGCAATCATTTCAGCAGGTGTGTTCAGGTACTGCAGCGGCGTAGCATCTAACCGAAAGCCCCAGTGCGTGTATAGTTCCAGGTCGGCGGCCAGCATCACCGAGAGTATCCCCAGCAGCACAAACGTGTACCATTTGATAATTCCGGCAGCCGGAAAACGCTTCCACAGCACACCTACAAACGCAAGTATAAACGGAATAGCACTCAGGTAGGAGGCAAACGAAAAATCAAGCTTAGAGCCGTACCAGAAGGTGCCAATAATATCGCTGCTGCTTAACTGCGCGGCATTGTCTAAGTGGTAGAGCAGGAAAGCTGCCCGGGAAACTATAAAAAAGAGTACCCAGAACAGGAAGTATAAGGGTTGAAAGTATAATGGCTTTTTCACGGGGCAAAGATAATCACTT
>DATBUF010000412.1:0-2986 GCA_036516435.1 Pontibacter sp. | reverse complement strand
CGGTGGTGATGTATTGCAGCAAACTGACGAGAGTTCTCTGGTGAGGGCGGTAAATACGGTGCCGGGCGTAAAGATGGATGAGCGTGCTCCGGGTAGTTACCGCATCTCCGTCAGGGGCAGCACACTACGCTCGCCTTATGGTATCCGGAACGTGAAGCTGTACTTTAATGGCATACCACTTACAGAAGCAAACGGAACAACATCGCTCAACTTACTGGATGCGGTAAGTATTGGCAGGATAGAAGTGCTGAAAGGGCCGACAGCAAGCTTGTACGGGGCAGGTACAGGCGGTACCTTGCTGCTAGAACCGAAACGTGCAACACTGGGCAGCGAACTTGGAATTGCTGCAACGACAGGCTCTTACGGGTACCGGAAGTATACAGCCACAGCAGGTGCGGGGTCTGCCAAAAGCAATGTACTGGTGCAGTATAGCCGGCAGCAATACGAGGGTTACCGCGAGCAGGCCGCCCTCGACCGCAAGATGCTGCTGATCTCTCCTGAGTTTTATATTTCAGACAGGCAAACGCTCACTTCGCACATCCTTTATTCAGATTTATATTATGAGTTGCCGGGAGGGCTTACGCTGGAGCAGTATAATCAGAACCCAAGGCAGGCACGTGGTGGCGAGTTCGGCAGTGTAAAACAGCATGCTTCCATGAATCAGGAGAGTGTGCACATCGGCCTGAAACACAACTATAGGTTTACGGATAGCTGGAGCAATACAACCGCTGTTTACGGGCTGCATCGTTTCAGAAACCATCCTTTTAACACAGATTATGAGCGGAATGCCACACAGGAGATCGGTGCGCGCAGCAGCTTTGAGCATAAAGCAACTATAGGAACTATAGCCGCAACCTACACCTTTGGCGGTGAGTTTCAGCGTGGGTTTGAGGCAGCCCGCACCTACGACAATAACAGCGGCAGGGTAGGCGCTCTCCGCACTGATGATGAGGTTACAGCTACTACAGGTTTTGTTTTCGGGCAGGCTGAGCTGGAACTGCCTTCCGGTTTTATACTGACTACAGCACTCAGCCTGAACGATACCCAGTATGAAATTGTACGACTGGCGCAGGTGCCGGTAGTAAACTATACCAGGCGTTTTACAGCCGTGCTTTCGCCCCGGATTGCACTTTTAAAGAAGATAACAGACAGGGTTTCTGCGCATGCGAGTGTAAGTTCCGGCTTCTCGCCACCTACCGAGGAAGAGATACTGACTTCGGACGGCGTTTTGAACGAGGACCTGGAAGCTGAGAAAGGAACAAACTACGAGCTGGGGGTGCGGGGATACGCCCTGCAGAACAAGCTGAGTTTTGATGTAGTGGCATTCCATTTCCGGCTGAAGGAGGCAATCGTGAGCAGGCAGGACGCATCCAGCGTGGCTGTGTTCCGGAACGTGGGCTCTACTGCACAGCAAGGTATTGAGACAGCATGGGGGTACACATTTATTGAGGTTCCAACTAACTGGCTGAGTCTTTTTAAACTATGGGGAAGCTATACTTACAACCACTTCAGGTTTAAGGAGTACCAGAAAAGCGAGACAGACCTAAGCGGAAACAAGCTTACCGGGGTTGCACCGCATCAGGCTGCTGCAGGCATTAACCTGGCAGCCAGGCCTGGCTTGTACCTGAACTATAGTTTAAACTTTACAGACGAGCTCCCGCTCAACGATGAGAACACTGCTTTTACAGCCAGCTACGTGGTAATGGGGGCAAAGGCAGGTTTCCGCAGCGCAATAGCGCAACAGTTGCAGGTAGATGTTTTTGCGGGTATAGATAACCTCACTGATGAGAAATATAGTTTGGGGAACGACCTGAATGCCTTTGGCGGAAGATACTACCAGCCGGCTCCTGGTCGTAATTTTTACATGGGCGTAAGTGTGAACTATAGTTTCAGGTAAGCCCTACTGTCCGGCAAGTGGCACAGGCGGGTATTGTGACATGACACTAGCCACTGCTCTGCTTATTTCCTGCTCACCTGCTACTACCGGGTCTATGCCGGCTTCGTACAGGCCACGCCATATCAGCCTGTTTGTATTAGGGTCAATCAGATCTATGACAAGGGTGCCGGGCGTAAGTTCTGCAATATTCCTGTAAGTGGAAATGCCGGTGACATCGTACCGGTACCGATAGCCATACCAGTAACTATAACCGTACCCAAACCCACTGGCAAAAACTGTATCGGCCTCGCCGGCGGCAGTAGCAGGCAGGGCAATGTCATAGGCAACAAGCAGGTCAGGAGATTCTTCAGAAGGACGGAGCCCGTTCTTTACCAGCTCGCTTTCAGTTGCCAGCTTTACCTGCTGGTCCAGCAGGGTACTATAGGCAGCGCCGCTGCCGGCAATTCTGGGTGGTAGTTCGGCCTTGTACCAGGCATACGTCTGGAAGGTGGCAAAATTGGCAGTGCGGTCATAGCTGCTGCTGGTGTCAGGGCCTACAGCACAACTCCAGCATAGTAACTGTAGTGAGATAAGGCACAGCAGCCAAAGGGCTGCCCGGCAAGTTTGTTTTGAGAGAGGCATGGCATAGGCGCTTTTTGGTACTACCTATACGCGCATCTGCCCGGCAGCGGCCAACTTTGACCATTGCCGGGCAGGTGTAGGTTACTTCTTTTTACGGAACCAGCCGCGTTGCTTCAGCGCACGCTCCTGCGCCATGAAGGTAGTGAGTTCGTCTGCCATAGAAACAGCAGAAGTTTCAGTTGTTTCCAGTGAGAATGGGGCTGCTACCGGAGCAGCTACCGGCGCTTGTGCCGGCTGGATGAAAATAGGGAGTACTGCCACATGTACTTTTGCTGCTGATGCCGCAAGCGTTCCGCCTGAAGTAAGCATTGCAGCTCCGGTTGGGGTTTGGGCAGCACCCTGTGCTAAACGTAGAGCAAGGCTACCTACTGTAGCATCCTGCGCAGTTGCGGAAGTATAACTAAATACCATAATAGTTAAAATAGTAAGTAGTAATACCGATTTTTTCATATTGCTTATAGTTTTTTG
>DATBUF010000411.1:0-6910 GCA_036516435.1 Pontibacter sp. | reverse complement strand
GATTCCGCTCTCGATGCTGTTTGCCATTACCATGATGAACCTGTTTGGCGTGTCGGGTAACCTGATGAGCCTGGGCGCCATTGACTTTGGCCTGATCGTGGATGGCTCCGTGATTATTGTGGAATCGGTACTGCACTTTATAGTTAGCAAAAATGCCAACCTGCCACTCCGCAAACTGTCGCAGAAAGAAATGGACCGGGAAGTAGAAAGTGCCGCTTCCAAAATCATGAACTCTGCTGCTTTTGGCATGCTCATCATCCTGATCGTTTACCTGCCGATTATGGCGCTGGTAGGCATAGAAGGCAAAATGTTTAAGCCGATGGCGCAAACCGTGAGCTTTGCCATTCTGGGTGCTTTTATCCTTTCGCTTACCTACGTGCCTATGATCTCGACGCTGGCGCTGAGCAAGAAAACAAAGCACAAGCGCAACATCTCCGACCGCATCATGGACAAGATCATGCGTGCTTACCAGCCCATCATCCATTTTGCACTGCGTAGCAAAGCACTTATACTGGGCATTGCCGTAGGCCTGCTGGCTCTTAGCCTGGTGGTATTCAGCCGCATGGGCGGGGAGTTTATTCCGCAGCTGGATGAGGGTGACTTTGCCATGGACCTACGCCTGGTGCCGGGAGCCTCGCTGGAACAAACCATCCAGACGACCCTGAAAGCCAGCGAAATATTGCAGAAGAATTTCCCGGAGGTAAAGGAAGTGATCGGTAAGATTGGTACTGCCGAAATCCCGACAGACCCGATGCCGATAGAAGCCGCTGACGTGATGATCCTGCTCAAAGACCGGGACGAGTGGACCAGCGCCAGCACCCGCGAAGAACTGGCCGCCAAAATGGACTCGGCCCTGCAGGTGCTTCCGGGTGTGAACTATGGCTTCCAGCAGCCCATCCAGCTCCGCTTCAACGAGCTGATAACCGGTGCCCGTCAGGATGTGGCCGTAAAGATTTATGGTGAAGACCTGGACAAGTTAAGTGAACTGGCTGCCGATGCCGAGCGCATTATACGCCCGGTGCGTGGCGCCCAGGACTTGTTTGTGGAAGAGGTAACCGGCCTGCCGCAGATTGTAGTAGACCTGAAACGGGAGAGACTGGCGCAGTTCGGCCTGCATGTGCAGGATGTAAACCGCGTGCTGCGCACTGCTTTTGCCGGAGAAGCTGCCGGATCGGTGTACGAAGGCGACCGCCGCTTCGACCTTGTAGTGCGCCTAGCCCAGGACTACCGCCAGAATTTGGATAACATCGAAGACCTGTTTGTACCGCTGCCAAACGGCGAACAGATACCGCTGCAGCAAGTAGCCGACATCCGCTACGAGGATGGTCCGATGCAGATCTCACGCGAAGAAGGCCAGCGCCGCATTGTGGTAGGCTTTAACGTGCGCGACCGCGATGTGGAGTCTATAGTTGAGGAAGTTAGACTTAAGCTGGAGCAAGGACTGGAAATGCCCGCTGGCTACTATATTACTTATGGTGGCCAGTTCGAGAACCTGATCAACGCCAAGGAGCGCCTGCAGCTGGCTGTGCCGGCAGCCCTGCTGCTGATCCTGGTGCTGCTGTATTTTACTTTTAAATCCGTAAACCAGAGCCTGCTTATTTTTACGGCTATTCCGTTGGCGGCCATCGGGGGCATTTTTGCGCTCTGGCTCCGCGACATGCCGTTCAGTATTTCAGCGGGGGTGGGCTTTATTGCCCTGTTTGGCGTGGCAGTATTAAACGGCATCGTGCTCATCGGCTACCTGAACGAACTCAAAAAAGAAGGTTGGGAGAATGTGTATGACCGTGTGATAGAGGGCACCACCGTGCGCCTGCGTCCGGTACTGATGACAGCCTCAGTAGCGGCGCTCGGCTTCCTGCCCATGGCGCTGTCCACCTCGGCAGGTGCGGAGGTTCAGAAGCCTCTGGCAACGGTGGTAATCGGCGGCCTGGTGACCTCTACCTTGCTGACACTGGTGGTGCTGCCGGTGCTCTACTACATTTTTACAACCAGAGAAGAGAAAAAACGAAAGCCGGCCAAGGTACACCCGGTAGTAGTGTTGCTACTTGGCACAGGCCTATACTTTGGAAGTACGGCAGCTACCCAGGCACAACAGGCACCACAACAGCTGGACCTGCAGGGGGCGCTGCAGTACGCCCGCGAGCACAACCCGACCTTACGTGCTGCCCAGTTGGAGACGGCCCGGCAAAAGGCGCTGAAAGGTGCAGCCACCGACCTGCCCAAAACTAACCTGAACTATACACGCGGCCAGATCAGCACAGCCGAAACAGATGAGGAAATCTCTGTAGCGCAGCAATTTGCCTTCCCGACAGTATATGCAAGGCAGGCGAAGCTGGCAGGTGCCCAGGCCACGCAAGCCGAAATCAGGCAGCGGTTAACAGAGCGGCAAGTGTTGCGCGATGTAAAACTTGCCTTTGAGCAATGGCAGCATGTGCAGAGCCGGAAGCAGCTTTTACAGTCGCAGGACTCGCTGTTTGCCAACTTTGAGCGGGCTGCGCGTGTGCGCGAGAAAGCCGGTGAAACAGGTGCCCTGGAACGCGCTACCGCCGAAGCCAAACGCTTAGGCTTGAAAGCAGAACTGGCCCAGGCAGGCGCTGATGCAACTATAGCAGAAAACAGACTGCGTCAGTTGCTGCACGCACCAGCAGGTGAGGTAAGCTTTGTAGCAGCCCCACAGCAGAAGTACAGCTCTATGGCGCTCACCGATACTGCTACCGCTCAGGTGTGGCTCCAACTACTCCGGAATGAGGTACAGATAGCCCGGCAAGAAACCAAGCTCGAAAGAGCACGCCTGTTGCCCGATTTCAGCATTGGCTATTTTAACCAGACCTTTATCGGCGAAAGCCCTGCCCATGACCCTGCAGCCAACTATAGCCGCTCAGACCGTTTTTCAGGTGTAGAGGCCGGTATTTCGGTACCGCTTTGGTTCGGAGCCCAGAAGTCGAAAATAAATGCTGCCCGCCTGAACGAGCAGGCGGTACAGAAACAGGCCGAAGCGCAGGAAAAGCAACTGGAGACCGACCTCCAGAATGCACTGCAGGAACTGCAGAAGCAGGCGCAGCAGCTGCACTACTACGAGCAGGGCGTGCTGCAACAGGCAACCCGACTGGAGAAAGCAGCAGACCTGAGTTTCAGGCTGGGCGAGGCCGATTACGTGGAATTTGTACAGGCCATGGACCAGGCACACACCCTGCGCCAGCAGTACCTGAACGCGCTGCTGAACTATAACCAGAGCATCATCAACCTACAGTATTTAACCGGAGAAGAATAACATGAAACGATATATCATACCGGCCGCTTTTGCAGCCATCCTTTTGAGTACCAGCTGCTCGGAACAAACCCAACCGGAAGCACAAACAGAAGCTACAGTAACAGAAACTCCGGAGACTACAGCAAACCAGGATGTAGTGCCTTTCTCAAAAGAAATGCAGGAAGTCAGTAAAGTAGAAATCGGGCCGCTGCAGGAACGTACCCTTTCTACCCGCGTGGCTGCCAAGGGGCAACTCTCCTTACCCCCACAAGGCATGGCCAGCGTCAGCCCGCTGGTAGGTGGCATGGTGCGCAGCATTACAGTAATAGAGGGAGATTATGTGCCGAAAGGCAAAGCCTTGGCTACCATCGAGAACCCGGAGCTGCTTGCCTTGCAGGAGGCGTACCTTTCGGCCAGCAGCCAGCTGACGATGGCCCGGCAGGAATACGAGCGCCAGAAACTGATGGCCGATGAACAGGTAGGAGCCCTGAAGCGCTACCAGCAGGCGAGCGCCGACGTAAAGGTTTTAGAGGCCAAGCGAAACTCGTTGCGCGAGCAGCTGCAGACGCTGGGCATCTCCCCTAAAAATGTGGAGAACGGCCGCATTACCCGCACGCTTACTCTTACTGCACCTATTTCGGGGCACGTGCAGGCTATCAACGTAAACCTGGGTACTTTCGCGGAACCGAACCAGCCCATCCTTAAAATTATAGACGACAGCCACCTGCACCTGGACCTGAACGTGTTCGAAAAAGACTATGCCAAACTTGCAAAGGGTCAGAAGGTGGTGTTCTCGCTGCCGAACGTATCAGGGCAGGAAGTAGAGGCAGAAATCTTTGCCATTGGTAAGTCTTTTGAGGGAGAAACGCGTGCAGTGCCGGTGCATGCTGAGATCAAGAACAACCAGAACAAAGGGCTGTTGCCGGGCATGTACATCAACGGCCACATCCTGACGGGCAAACACGCCACCTTATCGGTGCCGGAAGAGGCTATTGTGCTCTACAAAAGCAAGCCTTTCATTTTCCGCCAGCTTGATGCCAGCTCCTTTAAAATGATACCCGTGGAAACAGGGGTAACAGAAAGCGGCTTTACCGAAGTACGGCTTTTAGAAGAGCTGCCGCAGGATGCGCAGGTAGTGCAGAAGGGGGCCTCCTTTATACTTTCAGAAAAGATGAAATCGGAAGTTGCAGAAGAATAGGCAACTATAGCAAGTTAAAAACGAAAAACGGCTCCTCAGTACAGGAGCCGTTTTTATTTACGGTACCATCCGCTATAGTGCTATAGTTCCGGGGTGCCCTTAATTTCGGAATCTGCCCTTCAGAGGCTTGCAAAAACGTAGCAACCTTTTATATTGATGCAAGTATAGCTATATTACACTTGCCGGTCTGTATGCCTTCGCTCCTGCATGGCCGCTGTCTCAAACATTCCTTTTTACTTTTAACAGAACACGCTTCAGGCAGTTTGCCTGTTGGGTGCTATAGTTCGTGTATGGATCTGCTCTTTTTAGAATCTGATGAAATTTCGCTCGGCAATATTGTTGTCAGGGTAATGCTAAGTGCCTTGTTGGGCGGCCTGCTTGGCTGGGAACGCGAGAGCCGCAGACAGCATGCAGGGCTCCGCACACACATTGTTATTGCAGTAGGCGCCTGCCTGCTGATGCTCATTTCCATTTATGTGCCACAGAACTTTGGCGAATACCGCAATGTAGACCCCGGCCGTATTGCAGCGCAGGTTGTATCAGGTATAGGATTCCTGGGGGCAGGGGCAATTTTCAGGCTGGGCGGCAACACGCACGGACTAACTACGGCTGCTACCATCTGGGCAGTAGCAGCCGTGGGCCTGGCATCTGGTGTAGGGCTCTATAGTGCAGCTATAGTAGTTACATTCCTATTGTTGTTTGTACTCGCTATTCTTGATAAGGTAGGCAAACGCTTCCTGCACAGCGGTTCGCTTAAAACTCTTAAAATTGGCTTTCAGTCCGGCATAGTCGAAACCAGCAAGCTGTTCGCTATTCTGGAAAAGCATAACATTGTTACCAAAAACATCAACATCGAACAGTCCAAAAACAAACAGCACTCCACCATTAAACTATACGTTTTTGTGCCCGAGTACCTGCACGTAAAGCATTTCTACAGAGACCTGAACGAGCTTAAAAATATTGGTCGCATTTCGTTGGGGCAAGACTTTTAAACCATGTATTTGGCACAGGTGCAGTAAAAGGTAAACTCTTCTTTCTCCCGGAAGTATAGCCTGGTGATGGCAAAACTTCTGACAGCGCTCACGTACCTGCTCGCGTATGTTACCGTACTCCCGCTCTGGCGCCACGACGCTTGGTGGGTGCGCGGCCTCGATTTTCCACGCTTTCAGTTTATGCTGCTTGCCCTGCTCATGCTGGTGGCCGAGCTGTTTTTATTTGATTTTGCAAACTATAGCAGCTGGCTGATGGCCGGCATCGCCCTCGGAAGCTTCTGCTACCATTTCGGATGGATTCTGCCTTACACCCGCCTGTTCCCGACGGAGGTAAAAAAGGCACGTCGCCACGACCCACAACACCAGATCCGTATTCTGACAGCCAATGTGCTTACCCCCAACCGCAACGCTGCCGGGCTTATACAAATGGTAAATACTTGCCAGCCCGATGTGCTGGTTACCCTCGAAACAGATGCGTGGTGGGAAGAGCAACTGGCAGTACTCGAGAAGGACTATAGTTATACTATGAAGTGTCCGCTGGATAACCGCTACGGCATGCATGTGTACTCTAAGCTGGCGCTGGAAGATACCGCTACACAGTTTCTGGTAGAGCCGGATGTTCCTTCCATGCATGCTTTGGTGGTACTCCGCTCCGGCATTAAAGTTCGTGTGCACTTCCTGCATCCCGCACCTCCCAGCCCTACCGAAAACCTGAAATCGTCGGAGCGTGATGCAGAATTACTGGTAGTAGCCAAAAGTGTTTCCGATGAGCTCTCCCCTATAATTGTGACCGGCGACCTGAACGATGTGGCCTGGTCTGCTACCACCCGCCTGTTCCGCAAAATCAGCGGCCTGCTGGACCCACGCATCGGGCGTGGTATGTTCAACACCTTTCACGCACGGATTCCGGTTGCCCGCTGGCCCCTCGACCACCTGTTCCACAGCGAGCATTTTACCCTCGTCCGCATTCAACGCATGCCGTACTTCGGTTCAGATCATTTCCCGATGCTGGTAGAACTGCTTTATGACGAAACTTACGGCGCCGACCAGCAGGGTTTACAGCCCCGCGCCCAGGACCACGAATGGGCAGAGCGCAAAATGGACGTGCATGATGTAGAAGAAGAAGATGTGCACGAACCCGGAAAGTAAACGGGAATACAAGCCCGGTATACAACCAAGATCGTTTCATTCTCTTCTTTGCCCTCGCTCGCCTCTGGCGAATGTGAGCTACCTGCGGACTCTGGCCGCTTAGACCTGTGCTTAAGGCACAAGTGGCGGGACGCCACCAAATAACTCACACTCGCCAGAGGCGAGCGAGGGCGTTATTCTTTATGATTTTAGCAGAATGAAACGGTCCTGCTCCCCGAAGGGGCAGGGGTGGGTTTACATCTCACAAACTATAGTTTCAGTAATTAACCCTACCTTTGCATACAATTTCTGCCGTACGTATAGGCAGGTATAAAACCATTA
>DATBUF010000410.1:0-5270 GCA_036516435.1 Pontibacter sp. | reverse complement strand
CAACTAACGCTCAAGAACCGGAACTCTGAGAATATCCTGAAGGCGCTGCTCGACCGCGAAATTGACCTGGGCATTATAGAAGGCATCACCAAGCTAAGCAATGTAAGCTATATTCCTTTTATTTCGGATGAGGTGATTCCTGTATGCTCGGCCCGAAACCCGCTGCGTACGCAACACCTGCAGGTACAGCAGCTCTACGAAGTGCCCCTGGCCCTGCGGGAGTATGGCTCCGGCACCCTGGCTGCCCTAGAGGAGGCCCTGCTACAGCAAAACATCAGGCTTAGTGCTATTCCTGTAAAAATAAGGCTGGGAGGTACAGAAGCACTCAAAAACTTCATCCGGGTAGATAACTCCTGCCTGACTTTCCTGCCCAGACCTGCCGTGCTGAAAGAACTGGAGTCGGGTGAACTGGCCGAGGTAAAGATCGAGGGGCTGCATGTATCCCGTAACTTCTATTTCATCCAGCGCAAGGGTACCGAAAACGACTTGCTGTTGCAGGATTTCATACGGTTTACAAGGCGGCAGTATTCCAAAACGGCATAGGCTATTCCAAAATACCATTTTGTTTCCTCATAGCAAAAGTACTTCTTCGCCGTAGAAACTTTTACTATGGAAACCACATTAGACCAAATCAGCCTGCTGGAAGCACTTCACTGTTCCAGCTGCCATACACCCTATAATGCTTTTATACTCCAGACCCTATCCCCATGCTGCCAGTTACCGCTGGTGGCACGCTACGACCTGCCGGGCAATCTGACAAAGGAAATGCTGCTTACCCGCGAGGCTACCATGTGGCGTTACAAAGAGCTGCTGCCGGTGCTGCGCCCCGAGAATATGGTGAGTCTGGGCGAAGGCTTTACTCCTATACTTTCCCTCCACAATCTGGCACAAAAAAACGGCTTCAGTACCTTGCTCCTGAAAGATGAAGGGCAAAACCCTACCGGCTCTTTTAAGGCACGCGGCCTGAGCATGGCTATTTCCAAGGCAAAGGAGTTTGGCGTAGCGGGCTGTATTATTCCAACTGCCGGGAACGCAGGCGTGGCTATGGCTGCTTACTGCGCCAAAGCCGGCATGAAGGCGATAGTTGTGATGCCGCGCCACACGCCCGAAGCATTTAAGGAAGAATGTTACTGGTATGGTGCCGAAGTTGTACTGGTTGATGGCCTGATAAACGACTGCGCAGCCAAGGCTAAGGAATTGAACGCAGATGGTAAATTACTCGATGTATCTACCCTGAAAGAACCTTACCGCCTGGAAGGCAAGAAAACGATGGGCTACGAAATTGCCGAGCAACTGAACTGGACCCTGCCGGATGTGCTGCTCTACCCTGCCGGCGGCGGCACCGGCCTGATCGGTATCTGGAAGGCGTTTAAGGAACTACAGGAACTGGGCTGGTTGCCCGAAGATGTAAAGCTGCCGCGCATGGTGGCCGTACAGGCTGCCAACTGCCAGCCACTGGTACAAACGTTTTTTAAACGCCAGGAGAACTGCCACCATTACCAGGGCCAACCAACTATAGCAAACGGACTGGCAGTACCACGCCCCATAGGCGAGCAGCTTATGCTTCAAACTTTGCATAGTTCAGGGGGTACTGCCATTGGCATAACAGAGGCAGAGATGCTGCAGGGCCTGCGGGAGCTGGCAAGCCAGGAAGGGCTTTTTGTAGCACCGGAGGGTGCCGCCGTCTGGATGGCTGCCCAGAAACTGTTGCAACAAGGGGAAATCTCAGGTTCCGAAACAGTACTGCTGCTAAATACCGGGTCTGCTCAGAAATACATGGCAAATATTGCCGGCCATTTTACAAACTAGCCGCTGTTACAGGGCTATAGTTACAGAGGAATTGTGCTGGTAACTACAGACACTTTCAGTCAATAGCACCGGACCTGCTAAGCTCCGGTACTTTCTTTTTACCACAGCCTGGTTCCGGAGGGAAGTGTGGAGCTTGCTTCACTAAGCTATAGTTTACCACTTACATCGTTTGCTGTTTCGAGGGTGCGAAACTCCATTTGCAGTGCCTTTATCTTTACTTCATCATCTGTGGGCAGTCCGTCGTCTACTTCATCTTTTCGCGCGTTCAGCGATTCCATCACCATCTTAGCCATTTCCCAGTCTTCGTTAGTCCAGGTGCTGTGCTGGTTGCGTACATTTTCCAGCAGGGTAATGTACGCATCGCGCACGTTTTGCTGCGTGATCGTGGTTTTATCAGTATAAGTGCCCAATAAGCGCTGCTCCCATTCTGCCAGTTTTGCCGCGCGTTGGTCGCGCTCATAGGTTTCATCCGCCTTTCTGAACTCCGCCTTCAGTTGCTCATAGTCCTGCTTCAGCTCATCTGAGAAGTGTCCCTGTTTCGCATCAAGCTCGGCAGTGCGGGCCTGGAAATCGGCTTTGGCGCGCTTCCAGTCGGCTTCTGTGCGGCCGGCTATGTTGCTTGTAGTTTGGGTTACCCAGTGCCTGAAGCCACTCAGATCGTCTTCTACTTCTGCCTCGCGGGAGGTGGAGCAGGCTGGCAGCAGCATAACCATCAGCAGAATGCTCAACAGGCAGGTTATAGTGTTTCTCATAGTGCATGTAATTGGTTAGGTTCTTGTAGCAACTACGAAAGTTCAGCCTGTAAGATACTGTTCCTCAAAACGTTCTATAATTTTTATATCCCGTTTGCTGTAAACTCCTCACACATAACACCGTACATAATACAAACAAGTACCAGCCACTGGTGCAAACCGGCGCTGGCTACCCCGAATATTGAACAGTACCCCGCACGGGAAACAGAAGGCCGTAATAGCTTATACTACGAGTATGCACGTGATACCTGCACAAGTGTAGTATAAGCTTATGGTCATCGGGACAGCTATTTTTCTCAGGCTATTCTCTATTTACTGTACAGGCTTGATACCCAACAGTGACGGCATAAAACCAGCACGGCGGCCTCTGCAATGCAAAAGCCGCCGTGCTGCCAAAATCAGAAATCTCTGCTTTATAGTTTGTTGATCTTTGCCAGCAACGCTTATGTTTCGGCTACGTCTTCACCGCTTCTTTTACCGGCTGCAATGGCCTTTTCGGCTGCTACCCGCGCTTTATCTTTCTGGCCAAGTTTGTACAGCAGTGCTGCATGCGTATCCAGGTTAGCATAACCCGGCGCTATAGTTACCGACTTCCGGGCCCACTCTTCGGCTTTCTGGAGCATGGCTTTATCATCAATCGTTTCATAGTATTTCCAGGCAATGCTGTTCAGCCGCATGGCGTCGTTGCTGAAGTAAGTATCGTATAGTTTGGTGTTGGCGGCATGATACTTTGGCAGGTCCTGCTTGCGCTCATAATAAATAGCATCTCCCATCAGTAAAGAGCGCTCAGCATCCTTGATCTTCAGGTTGGCAAGTTCCGTTTTCAGCTTGGTAAATACAGCATCTTTGCCTTCGTAAGCAGCGCGGTTTATAGCCATGCCGTACACGCCCAGTATCTTCTGGTTCACAGAGTCAGCGGTATACTTTTGTGCAAAGGCCTCGCGGTTTTTAACCAAGTGGGCAAAAGTAGGCGACTCTACCGTGTTGATGTTGTTGTAGATCAGTTTCCAGTTGCCACGTTCCAGCAACTGCTCTGATTTTTGTGTAGCAAAGTAGGCTTCAGCAACTTTATCAGCATCCAGGGCAGCCTCGTTCAGCACTTTCAGGTAACCGATCATGAAGTCGGCGGAGCGCTCACCGGCATTGAATCTTTTCTGATAAGATGCAAAGTTTTGGGCCGGGTCTTTAGCTATACTTGCCACCTGCAGGAACATATCGGCCGGGCGCGCACCAACAGCGCGGTGCATAACACTTCCGTCGGCACTCAGGAACAGGAAGCTCGGGAAGGCATTTACCTGGTACTTTTTGGTCATCTCAATTCCTTCGCCTTTCTCCATGTCCAGTTTATAGTTCACGAAGTTGGTATTGAAATAGTCGGCCACGGCATCGTTCACAAACACGTTCTTATCCATCCACTTACACGGGCCGCACCAGGTGGTATAGGCATCAATAAACACGGGTTTGTTTTCGGCTTTGGCCTGTGCCATAATTTCGGCTACAGTTCCTTTCCGGAAGTTTATCTCTTTGGTTTGTGCCCAAGCACTGCTGCTTACCAGCAATACCAGCAGCCATACTAATGATCTTTTCATATACAGGTCAGGTTAAGTTTAGAAACAGATTATACATCATTACCAGCGCCGCAGCGGCTCCGGGTGTTATAGTGTAAGGGTAACAGGATTTAGAAGTATCAATTAACACAGCTAAATTTATACTTTTCTAGGTAACAATTTACTATACCAAGCTCTTTTTATCTCAACAAAGATATTATCCGGACAGACTTTACAAAACTTCAGACAAACTATCCGTAATGAAGGGAACAATAACCGATAACTATGAAACAGAAAGAAGATTTTATGCGCGAAGCGATCAGGCTCTCGATCGACAAAATGGAGGAAGGCTGTGGAGGTCCGTTTGGCGCTGTAATTGTACGTAACGGCGAAATTGTAGCGCGCGGCTATAACAATGTGCTGGGCAGCAAAGATCCTACTGCTCACGCCGAAGTGGAAGCTATCCGGAAAGCCTGCGCCGCGCTGGGCACCCACCAACTCACCGACTGCGAACTATACACCAGCTGCGAGCCGTGCCCCATGTGCCTGGGAGCAATTTACTGGGCCAGACCTAAAAAGGTGTATTATGCCAACTCCCGCGAGGATGCAGAACGTATTGGTTTTGATGACAAGTTTATTTACCAGGAGCTTGATAAACCAAAGGCAGTGCGCACCATCCCGATGGAGCAGCTTTTGCCGGAAGAAGCCCGGGAAGCTTTTAACCGCTGGGTCGCTAAGGCCGATAAGCAGGGATATTGATACGCTATAGTTCTTTGGACCAGTGATTAAGCATGATTTTACAGATTTCTCAGGATTAGGCTGTAGCTATAGTTTGGAAGCATCGTTCTATAGTTGACGTGATCCAACCACCCCTGCCCCAACCTCAAGAGGGGAGCTTTAGGGCCTTTGCTATAGTTGAGAAGCTATAGTTTTATAGTAACTGCCTTTTACTTTAGCCAGCTATAGTTTGGCCCTGTGGTCCAGTCGGATTGCAAACTCAACATCAGTGTTAGACACGGGTTGCAAACCTTATCCTGTCCCATAACTTTTTCAGTTTCGGCCATTTCCAGCTAAACATCGCTGTGACAGTGTAGAATTATCCCCTTGAGGGGATTATAGGGGTGTTCTTTGCCTGAGGAATTGCCTGAATAGATACGCTCAA
>DATBUF010000409.1:0-3581 GCA_036516435.1 Pontibacter sp. | reverse complement strand
TGCCTCGCACTTTGTAGCCATCGGCACCTATGCCATTGATATAGGAGCCTTTACGCCCTTTTTGTGGCTGCTCCGCGACCGCGAACACATCCAGCGCCTGTTAGAGTGGGTATCGGGTGCGCGCATGCTGTACAACTATATCTGGATAGGCGGCCTGTACTATGATTTGCCTATCGGTTTCGAAGAGCGCTGCCGCGAGTTCATCAACTATCTCGGCCCCAAGCTCGACGAGCTGGACACTATACTGCTGGAGAACAAGATTTTTATTGACCGTACGGCTAATGTAGGCGTGCTGCCGCTGGATGTAGCCATAAACTATGGCTGCTCCGGCCCCATGCTGCGCGGCTCTGGCCTGAAGTATGACCTGCGGCGCATTGATGGCTATAGTGTGTATCCCGAACTTGAGTTTGAAGTACCGGTCGGGCAGGGGCTGGCCGGCACCACCGGCGACTGCTGGGACCGCAATTATGTGCGCGCCCTGGAGTGCCGCGAGTCGGTAAAAATCATCTGCCAGTGCCTCGACCGCCTCACCAGCGAGTATAAACGTACACCTGACTTTGATCCGCAGGCCGCCTGCCCTAAAAAGATGCGCATGACGGGCACACAGGAACTATACTTCCGGGGCGAAACACCGCGCGGCGAGCTGGGTTACTTTTTCCGGACCACAGATAAAAGCGATGTGCCGTTCCGCTGCCACGGGCGCTCTCCCTGCTTTTCCAATTTGTCGGTGCTTTCCGAAATCAGCCGCGGGTGCATGGTAGCCGACCTGATTGCTATAGTTGGCTCCGTAGACATTGTGCTGGGCGAACTGGACCGGTAAACGTTTCTCGTTAGCTGTTAGGCTGCTCCTTTGTTATAGTTTGTAGAAATGCTCGTCTGCCAACGTCGGCAGAAGTGTGAAATTCAGTTGAAGAAAAACGAACTATAATCAGCAGGAAAATAGCAACTAACAGCGCGGCAGTACGTTTTTAGACTTTCAGGATATCGACTCAGGTACTATGCTAAAAACACTTTCTGCTGCAAAACTGTCCAAATTAGTTGCCGTTCATCTGGTATGGCTGAGCATGCTGGCAAGCCCGGTGCTGGCCCAGGCGCAAGAGGGCAGTGCTCCCAAAACCAAGCCGATTGGCACCATTCTTCACGACACAGCCGCCACCCTGCCAGCCGATACGGTTTTGCCGGGGCAGAAAAAGCCTTTCACAGAGTCGCAGCTTCGCGAGGGCAGCAACAAGCGTTACCTCAAACGCGCGGTTATTCCGGCTGCGGTACTCATTGGGGCCGGCATTTATACCATACAGGGCAATGGTATCTTCAGTAGTTTTGATGCCCGTGATGCCCGCCATAAGTATGCCCCTAACTTCAGCACCAAGGTAGATGATTACCTGTTCTTCCTGCCGATAGCCTACATGTATGGCTTCAACGCTTTTTCCTCGCAGAACCGCCACGACATCCGCCGCCAGACCGGCCTGCTGCTGGCTTCCGGCGCGCTGACCTCTGCCGTCGTATGGCCGGTTAAAAAGCTGACAGACATTGACCGGCCAAACGGCGACCCTACTGCCTTCCCGTCGGGGCACACGGCTTACGCTTTTACCATTGCCACTATCGTGGATAAGGAGTTCCGGCATAAAAGCCCCTGGATCAGTGTGGGCAGTTATACCATTGCGGGTGCCACGGGTGTGATGCGCGTGCTCAACAACGAGCATTGGATGGCTGATGTACTGGCAGGTGCCGGTGTCGGAATTCTCTCCGTGAACACTGTTTACTGGCTCCACGACAAACTCTTCGTAAACAAAGGCCTGAATACGGCTTTAGTACCGACCGTGCTGCCCAACGGCAAACCGGGCATGGCGCTGGCAGTAACCTTCTAGATGCTCCTGGCTATAGTTTAGACGGCTGTCTGCTGCGTTAGCTGTTGCTTTACCCGAAGTGCCTGTTGCAGGTGGCGCTCCTGGTGGGTAACTATGAACTCCAGGATTTCGCCGATACGCATTTTCAGCAGCCTAAAGAACTCTACCGGGATTGCCTTTTTGTTCAGGTTAGCTGTGCCGGCGTTTTGCAGCAGGTTTTGGAGGTCCTGCAGGTGCTGCAGCAGCTCGGTTATAGTTGCCGTGCTTAGCTGGCTGTTGGCCGGGTTCATGTGCTTTACTGTTTTGTGCTTTTTGCCATTCTGCGGGCGCACCATGTCCAGCGATTTTTTGCCGAACCAACTATAGGTGATGCCGGGTACAAAGTTACCGCCGGTGTTCCGCGCGATGGCTTTGGCAAGAGCGGCATTATAGTAGCGGCTGTAACGGTTCAGATGCTCCAGGCATTCCAGTATGCTCCATGCTTCTGGGGTGGGTTTATAGTTAAGGGCAGGGTTGCCCAGGCCTGAGAATTCGGTAACTATAGTTTGGTATTGGCTGCTGACGGCTTGCTGTAGTTGCTCTAATGTGGCCATAGCGGTAAAGTTTTATTGTATACACTATAAAGGCGCAGCAGCTTATACCTGCCTGTTCAGGTGCAGCGCCCGGGAGTTATATGATGAAGTGCTCCCGATGATACCTGATAAAGTCCTTGTTAATTGCGTGCTTCTCTTTCACATGCAGGCTGCCTTCCAGCCCTATCAATTCAAAATCATCAGTTATCGCAAATCCGCCGTAATCAAACATCACATGGTGGTTTGGGCATAAGCAAAGTAAATTATCCAGAGTGTCAGGTCCGTTATGTGGCTCACTAAGAGGTTTTATATGGGCAGCTTCTGCATAAAAACCGGCATTGGTGAAGAGCTTTGTATGACATACCTGGCAGTGGAAGTTATACATTTCCTTCACAGTCATGGCTAACCTGTAGTCTCTGTCAATTCTCCGGTGGGTAACAGTCTTTCTGGGAGCTATCGAGTATTGAGGTGCTTCTTCTTTAACTGCAAACGCTACATCACGTTCCGCCTCCATCTTCTCAAGCCGGAATACCCATACATCAAACCCGGACCGGCCTTTCTTTTTCCAGTATTTTACTACTTTATATAAACCGTCATACCTATATCCAGCGTCAGGGGAGAACCTGGATTTGTGGTTTGCGCCCCGGATTACCCTTACGGGCAATCCATTCTGGCAATTAACAGCTAAGGCCAAATTCTTATCAGTCAGGGTCTGGTCAGTAACCTGCTTTTTGGTGTTCAGGTCTCTGCCCCCATGCCCTGTATAGATGATAACATCACCTAAGTCCTGGTCATCTTCGTACCCACCTGATAGAACAATAGAATCTGCACCTTCTGTCTGTGAGCCACTTATACCTGCCTGGTTGGGCCTGTGTACTTTGCTATGAGAGAGTGCTATCCTGTTCTCGAACAGGTCGCCCTCATAAACGTTCGGGATGTGCCCGAAGATGCGCTCTGCCATGTAGGTTATAGTTGTTATGGTAGTAAATGTAATAATTTAAATGAAAGCTTTCCGATTACCGCCGCTGCTCAAAATCCTCAAACCCAGCTAAACTGGCCAACTCCTGCACTTCCACTTTCTTAACCCGCGCATGCTCCGGACCACGGTGTGCCCAGGCTTTGAGCTCTGCTATAGTTTCTGGTTTTCCTTCGGCTTCTAAGT
>DATBUF010000408.1:0-3125 GCA_036516435.1 Pontibacter sp. | reverse complement strand
GACAAGGGGCATCTTTAGTATAGGAAACTATAGTTCAGGCTTATCTATAGTTGCCACGCTGGCTATAGTTTAAACTGATTTTGTTCCGTATCTATTAATCGCCGCAACACTTTACAAAACTATGGAAGAACGCCACATCCGCGACAAGCAGGCTATTCAGCAACTATACAACGACATCCTTCCGGCACTGGGGCAGGCGGTTCACCAGAACCTGGCACCTGTTCTGCAGCTATTCGAGAATTTTACGCTTGAGCGCCAGCTCGATACCTGGACCAAAGACCCGGCTAACCCGGAGAAAGAGGTAAGTATAGAGAACGGAAATGTGCAGCAACTGGGCCTGAAACTGCGCCTGGAGGGCTTTAATAAACCCGGTACAGAACCCTTCGACCTGACCAAAGACCTGCTCTTTAGGTTGCACTTCAACTACTATAGCGTAGGCCCCGATAAAGAAATTATCTGGCTGGAGCGAGATTACCTGCAACGCTGGCAAACACAGGAGCTGCAAACTATAGCCGGCCAGTTCTGTGATGCAGTAATTGACAGCCTGACAGAGAAACTCAATAAGTAACTGCCTCCAACTATAGTGCTATAGTTTGCCTGTAGAGAAAAAACTATAGTTTGGCTGGTGCGAGCTTGCAGCTTGTACTACCTGCAGCTTTAAACCAGCTCCTCTCTGTACTTGTGGTTCCTTCGCTCATGTAGCTGCCCCAGCTGGAAGCATGTTGATACGAGCTGCCAGCATGCACCAGCGGAGTAAACTTTACCCGGAAAGCTGTAGTTATAGTTTGTAGCTTCAACTATAGTTCCGGAGTAAAAGCAAAAAGGTCGCTCCTGCACCAGAAGCGACCTTTTATAGTTTAGGAAAAGTATAGTTTAATGCGCAGTTTTTTCAGCAGGCTTCTTAAATAAACGGCTTACCAATGATACCACCTGTGCAATTACGGCACCTAACAGCACACCGCCTAAGGCAAGTATAACCACCTTAGCCAGCCAGGCAAGTGCGGGAACACCGGAAAGGGCATGCTCTAAACTCTCCAGCGGGTGGTGCAGAAACGGAAGGCCATGTGCAATGATCTCGGCGCCAACCCACAGCATGGCAGCCGTGCCCACGTAGCCCAGTATAATTAAGAACTTAGGCATGAATTTTACGATACCGCGCCCGATCCTGCGGGTTGTAGGGTGGAACTTCTCCTGTGCCATGTGTACCCCAATGTCGTCGGCTTTTACAATGAGCCCCACAAAACCGTACACGGCTATAGTTATGAAAACGGCTACTGTTAACAGCACCACGATCTGCGTTACCAGCGGGCTGTCGGTTACTGTGGAGTAGGCAATGGCCATGATCTCCGCGGAAAGGATAAAATCGGTACGCACTGCGCTGCCTACGCGCTCTTTCTCCAGTTCCTGCGGGGTAATTACTTTCATGTCTTCTGTGGGCTCATCCTGGGGGGCATGCTTGCTCTTGCTGAACATGGAGTGCACCTTCTCATACCCCTCGAAACACAGAAAGGCACCACCTACCATCAGTAGGTAGGGAATAACGAATGGAGCAAAATAACCCAGCAGCAACGCAGCCGGCCCCAGGAAAATAGCCTTGTTAATCAGCGACTTTTTAGCGATCTGGAAAATGATGGCGAGCTCCCGCTTTGGGTCAAGCCCCACCACGTATTTCGGTGTTACAGCTGTATCGTCAATCACAATACCGGAAACTTTGCTGGTCGTTTTTGCCACCTGCGTTGGTACATCATCCAGGCTGGCCGCACTGACCTTCACCAGCGCCGCCACATCATCCAGAAGAGCGAGTAAACCTGTCGCCATAAGTTATTTTAGGGTTTAGTTATAGTTTGTTGTACCTGCCATGCACAGGTCCGCCGTGTACGTGTGTTTTTGCGGCCCCAAATATAAGTTTAAGCCGTTGATTCGCAATTAAAGGTTCTTTAGTACGAGAGAAAAGTTGGAAGTGATGGATTGTATAGAAGCCTTTCTGCTTTTGTTACCAAGATGAAGAAACGCAGCCGGTTGTAGTTTACCAGATAATACATATCAGAAAGAGCAAAGCTGAGGTTAAGTAGTAAACTATAGAACAAGGCTATTGCTGCCGCAGGTCTTTCGTATGCGGTCATAGTTAGCTTTTAACTTTACCCGATCAGGCAGATGGGCAGCAGGCCTGGTTCACCTGCGTAAGCGGCGGCGCTGCTATAGGTATAATCTTCTGGTCGGCTTACAAATCCAGCATCAACAGGGTTCTGGTGTATGTATTCGAGTTTCTGCTGTTGCAGAAAGTTGGTATTTAATTCAATTGGGTGGTTGTGCTGCTGCCAGAACTGAAAGTCGTTGTTGTTGCTATTCTTTTTCCCGGCCCGTTCCATTAGCCAGAGCATCCATTCTTTGCGACTTTCCTGCGGGTTATCTTTTATAGCTTTCCGGAGTCGGCTGGAAGTATAGCTTTTCAGGTCGCGCATAATGTTTTGCAGAGGCTCCTGCTGGCTGCCGATGATTAGGTGCACATGGCTGGTCATGATGCAATAGGCATACACCTCCAGTCCCTTGTGCTGCATGCAATGGCTGAGGCTATCAAGCAGCACCTGCCTGTACTCATCCCGGATGAAAACGTCTATCCAGTAAACAACAGAGAAACTCACAAAGTATAGCTTGCTCTGGTCCCTGAACTTATACTTTCTGCTCATGCACTATATGCTTGTTTCAGCCTTTCCATACTCTGTAAAGTGCAGTCGGGTTAACCTGAAATAAAAACATAGCGCAAGCGTCCGCTTGTGCATCAACGGCCTTTGCTACAGATATTAAAATGTGGCTGTTACTCAGCAACTGGCCTCAACGTGTGAGTTGGAAATATTAAAACCTGCTCCTAAACCTGATTAACCCTGGCGCAAGCGTCCGCTTGTGCTTACACTTATTAAGCTTTTTGGCTGTAAAGGGGGAGTGGTAGGGTTATTTGCATACGCAAGGCACAAGCGGACGCTTGCGCTAGATGGTGCTGAATCTTTACGATTTTTAGCCTATTTGGGAGTACCAATAACTGAGATGAGTTATTCGCTTAATGCAATTGAAATGATCAAAGTTGTTAATCAGATTGAAATGAAGCAAGCGCTAAACTTCTTTAGGGC
>DATBUF010000407.1:0-2846 GCA_036516435.1 Pontibacter sp. | reverse complement strand
AGCTGTGAGTTCTGCTATAGTGCTTTCATTCAGTATAAAGCTATAGCTAAAGTGAAGTGATAGTATAACTATAGACTGTGGCTTTCCCACAGGTAGGGATCAACTATAGTAACTATAGCTCCACAGATTTTCTTAGCATATAAGCTCAGGAACCATCCTGGCGGTTCCGGGTGGCAGCTTTCAGTTTCCGCTCACGATACCATTCATCTGCCCAAAAAATGACCAGCCCGATAGCTGCACCAAGTAAAGTGTCGATGACCCGCTCCCGCAACGAAAACAGGTAGCTTTCCGGGTGGCTGGCCGTAGCTATAGTGAGTGCTACAGGTGTAATGAAAATGAGCGCCAGGCCATAGTGCTTTGTCACTACCACCTCCACAGCATATTGCAGCACCACGATAACAGCCACCAGCCAGAACCCCGAAGGTTTCAGAAGCCAGAGCACTCCGAACAGCAACATCCCCAGCACGGTACCCAGGATGCGGTGTACCGCCCGTATAGTGGTAGCCTGCCTGTTGTAGCCTGCCTGCAAAACCGCTATCGCCGGAATCATGACCCAGTAGGAGCGGTTGATCTCCAGTACCAAACCCACGATGCTGGTTATAGCGACACCCAGCACTACCCTGAAAGTAATTTCCACAGCTTTTTCGTCGAGCCTGATGCGGGAGGCAAAAGCAGGTGGAGCTATGCCTGCCGCTCGTCTGCGCACTGCAGGCAGCACAAGCGGAATAATGACGACCAGGTAAGCCATTGCTGCCCCCAAAGCGACCAGCAATGGCAGGAGCATTACACCTAACTCTGTGGCATGGCGCAATCCTGATTTTGCTGCGATCTGTCCGCTTACGGCCGCCACCATGATGAACATAAGCGGGCCGGGTGGGCCAAGGCCGGTGCCCAGTGTAAGTATACAGGAGAGTGCAGCCACGAGTACCAGGCCCGCCAGGCTGAGCCACACATTAACCGAGCACAACACGCCCAGCAGCGATACAAGCACGAAACCTGCCCCGATAAAGGGCAGCACCCGCATGCGTGCAGTACGCGGCATAGCCACACAGTATAGCCCTGTAAACCCACCCAGCGAGGCCATAAGCCCCAGCGACTGCTGCCCTAGTAATGTAAATACACCGATAGGCAAGCCCATCGCAAGTGCTGCCTGTAAACCTGCAGACCACCTCCAGGGGCCCTCGTTTAGGTAAAACAAGCTTTTAATGATATGCAAGGTGCTTGGTTTCTGCATCCGGACCTGTACGTTTTAGGGCTATTACGGACGCGGAGCAAATAAAGCGGTACTAAATGCAGGTGAATGGCAGTATCTAGCAGGTAAATAGTAACCGAGACACATTTTGTAATCCTTTCCCCGATCAGCTATAGTTTATCTCTGGCTTTGTAGCGTTATACCATACCTCTTTTTTTTAAAGCTATAGTTGAGAGAGCTATAGTTGGTATGACCAGACATTTCAGGTGCCAGACGAGGAACATATTCGGAGACCGGAAACAAAATCTAAAATTAGTTTGTTGTTTAACTATTGAGACTATAACTTTGCACCCTCTTCACGAACTATGGAACCACAAACACACGATACCTTTGCTACCTTTTTGCACGAACTCTCGAAAGTGACGGCGGTAATGAAAGGATTCATACGTCAGAAACTACGGGAACACAACATAAACATCACTTTTGAGATGATGCAGGTGCTCCGCTTTCTGTGGGATAAGGACGGGGTGAACCAGCAGGAAATTGCCGATGCTATTCTGAAAGATAAAGCCAGCCTTACTTACCTGATCGATAACCTGGTGCGCCGCAAACTGGTGCAGCGTACCGAAGACAGCCAGGATCGCCGTAACAAGATCATCACCCTGACCGAAGAGGGACGCCAACTGCAGGAGCTTATTTTGCCCTGGGTTAGCGAAATGTACCGTGTGGCCGGGAAAGATATCTCCGAAGACCTTGTAAAGAGTGGAATAGACCTGTTCTCGGCCATCTACGTGAATTTCCAGCGGGAGAGCATCTAAAATTTTTTATCTAATTAGTTAAATATTTAACTGTTTAAGACTTTATGATTATCAAACGATTGGTTTTTAGTTTGATGCTTGCGATAACCTCAGTGGCAACCTTTGCCCAGGAGCCGGTGCAGCAGGTACTGACTATAGACGAACTTTTTACCCTGGCAGAGCAGCACAGCCAGCAGTTGCAGGTGTCGCGCACAGGCATTGAGATTGCCAACCAGCGCAGGGAAGTGGCTGGCCTGCAAAAACGCCCGAACCTGTCGGCGAACCTGACCGGGAGCTACATTGGGGATGCCCGCATCCTGGATACAGACCTGAAAGAGGTAAAAACTGTGGAGATGCCGCACTTTGGCAACTCGTTTTCGGTGCAGGCCAGTCAGGTAGTGTTTAAGGGCGGAGCCATTAACAACGGCATAAAAGCTGCTGAACTGGGCCAGCAGGTAGCGCAACTTACGTTCGAGAAGAACCGCGCCGATATAAAACTGCTGCTGGTGGCCCGCTACGCCGATCTGTACCGCCTGCAGAACCAGCGCGATACCTACCAGCGCAACATAGACCTGGCAAAGCTGCGTCTTAAAAACATACAGGCCCTGTACGACAAAGGGATGCTGACCCGCAACGACGTAATCCGCAGTGAGCTGCAGCTGACGAACCTGAACATGGCCCTGCAGGAGGTACACAATAATCTGCAAATTGCCAATCAGCAGCTGCGCCAGATTGTAGGCCTGCCCGCTAATGTACAGATCGTACCGGATGCCGCTTTCGCGCAGCAGCAGGTACAAACCAAAGACTACAATACCTACCTGGAACTGGCGCTCACCAACTTTCCCGACATCAAGGCC
>DATBUF010000406.1:0-2866 GCA_036516435.1 Pontibacter sp. | reverse complement strand
CGTTTGTGCAGTTGCAACCAGGCACCGACATGGCGGCTTTTAACGAGAAAATTAAAAACCATGTAAAGAAGTACAGCAAAGATACCAACATAGAACTTTTTCTGCAGCCGGTCAGCGAAATGTACCTGTATGGCAAATTTAACGGCACCAAAGTAGCCGGGGGCGGCAGAATTGAAACTGTACGCCTGTTTTCGGTGGTCGCTGTTTTTATACTCGCCATTGCGTGTATCAACTTCATGAACCTGGCTACGGCACGCTCTGCCAAACGTGCCAAAGAAGTAGGCGTTCGCAAAGCCATCGGGGCAAACAAATCTTCGCTGATAAAGCAGTTTATGGTAGAATCCGTGCTGGTGGCTTTTCTGGCGCTATTTGTATCGGTAAACCTGACAGGCATACTGCTGCCACATTTTAACGAGCTTACCGGCAAATTTATTGAGCTGAACTTGTCTGATCCTGCGTTGCTGGCTTTGCTGGTAGGTGTTGCTATAGTTACCGGCATTTTATCTGGCAGTTACCCAGCCTTCTTCCTGTCGTCTTTCGACCCGGTGGTGGTTCTGAAGGGCACAAGCAAAGTAAGCAAACGCATCTCCGTTTTCCGCAAAGGGCTGGTGGTGTTCCAGTTTATTTTATCGGGCTTGCTTATCATCAGCACGCTGGTGGTTTACTTGCAGCTGCATTTTATCCGCACTAAAAACATCGGCCTGAACCGCGAAAATGTCCTTTACTTTCAGCTGGACGGGGACCTTGGTAAAAAGTATGAAGTACTGAAACGTGAGCTGCAGAATATACCGGGCATAGTTAGCCTGAGCGCTTCTGACCAGATTCCACTTGATATCAGCAACTCGACCGGCGATGTAAAGTGGAAAGGAAAAGACCCCAATACGAATGTGTTGTTCGGCATGATGGCCGTGGACTATAACTATACAAATGCCATGGGCATCCAGGTAAGAGACGGACGTGATTTCTCAAAAGATTTCGGCACCGATACATCCGAGTTTATCATTAACGAAGAGGCAGTCCGCCTGATGCAACTGCAGGACCCTGTGGGGCAATCGATCCAGATCTGGAACCTGAAAGGACATATTATAGGGGTTGTGAAGGATTTTAATTCCCGCTCGATGCATAGCAGCATGCAGCCGCTTATTTTAAGATTACAGGATGCCAACCAACGGTATCTGTACGCACGCATTGCATCTGGGCAGACTCCGGAAGTGCTGGCAGCTGTAGAGAAGGTTGTGAAAAGACACAATCCGGCTTTCCCGTTTGAGTACCACTTTCTGGATGAAGACTTTGAGCGCATGTACAAGAGCGAAGCCGTTATGGGCCAGTTAACCAAGTACTTCGCCATCATTGCCATCTTTATTTCCTGCCTGGGTTTATTTGGCCTGGCCCTATTTACTGCCGAGCAACGCACCAAAGAGATCGGTATCCGCAAAGTGTTGGGTGCTACGGTAGCCAGTATAGTTTACATGCTGAGCAAGGATTTCCTGAAGCTGGTACTGATCGCAAACCTGATCGCGCTGCCGCTGGGCTGGTATTTTATGAGTGGCTGGCTCGAGAACTATGTATACCGCACCGAAATGAGCTGGTGGGTCTTTGCCTCGGCTTTCATCTCAACTATAGTTATAGCCATTATTACCCTCAGCTTCCATGCTATTAAAACAGCCATAGCTAACCCGGTTACTTCGCTTAGAACAGAATAAATCAAAACATATAATCAACTTATGAAAAAGCTCTTTCTACCCTTGTTGTTGTTGGTAACTATAGTTACACAGGCACAGGTACCCAATACCATCTCAGCTGCCGATAAAGTGTACGGCTTGTCTAAATTCTGGCAGGAGGTAAACTATAACTTTGTGTACCTTGATAAGGTAGACCGCACCAAGTGGGACAAGGCGTACCGTGAGGCCATTACCAAAGTACAGGAAACAAAAGACGACTACGAGTACTACCGCGAACTGCAGAGGTTTTGCGCCATGCTCAACGACGGGCATACGAATATCTATTATCCGGAGGGTATAAACGCGCTGCTCCACACAGATATGTTTGGTAAGTACAGGCTCTTTTTGACCAATATCGACAACAAAGCTATAGTTACCAGAACCAACCTGAGCATAAAAGATGAGGTGCCAGTTGGCAGCGAGATAATCGAGGTAAACGGTTTGCCAACAGCCAAGTATCTGGAGCAAGAGGTACTGCCTTTTATCTCCTCGTCAACGGATTATGTGCTGATGGATATGGCGGTTGAAACGATGTTGGAAGGTTTGGAAGGAAGCAGATATGAAATTAAGTACAGGACTCCGAAAGGCAAAGTAAAAGGGCTGACACTTACGCATGCTAAAACCACAGAGCAGGAAGTATACCCGGCTTTCGAGAAACGGGAGCTGCTGGACCTGAAGTGGTATCCGAACCAGACGGCTTACCTGGCGCTGAATGGCTTTGGCAACAAAAAGATCAATGAACTTTTTTTGCAAAAACTACCAGAGCTGCGCAACGCAAAGGCGCTTATAATTGACCTGCGCTACAATGGCGGCGGTTCTACCAACATAGGCCGCCAGATTCTAGACTACCTGACGCCAGACACACTGCTGTATGGCTCCAAAAATGCTACGCGCCTGCATTTGGCCAGCTTTAAGGCATGGGGAGTGTTTACCGAGCCAAAAGATACGGTGAATAATGCCTGGGCCACTAAATCGCTGATGGCCTACCAGGACAGGTTAATGCATGCGTTTGATTATAACCCTGTTAAGAACATGGTGCAACCGAAAGACAAAGTTATAGTTCCTACAGCCATTCTGATTGGTCACGGAACAGCATCAGCCGCCGAAGACTTCCTGATCTACGCCGACAATCAGAAGCACATGAT
>DATBUF010000405.1:0-1785 GCA_036516435.1 Pontibacter sp. | reverse complement strand
TCATCTTTGATTTTGGTTCACCGGTAAAAGATTACCTGAAGTCGTTAGGGTTTTTTCTTTGTGTATATCCTGTAATAAATGCTTTGATTGGAGCCTATAGTGCTAGAAAACAAACCTTTACTATATCAGCTATAGATGATCCGGCGCTGGTGGCAGGCTGGGTGGCTGCATTGCTGCAAAAGAATGACATGCGTATAGTAGCAGAGGGCCAAAACCAAACTGCGTTGGAGCCCACGAACCTTTACTTCAGATGGTTTGGTAAATGGTTTGGCCCCGGTCTTACAACTGTAAACTATAACGAGCGAGCGGTAACTATAGCCGGCACCATGAAGGCAGCTGACATTATTGATTCAAAGATCAAATTTGGTCGCGTTGATTTTCATGAACAGCCGTACAAGCATTCATAATTCATAATTAGACTTTTGACCAGTTTCCGACTGATAACGACTTATTCGCCGTGGCTGATACTTGCCTGCCTGGTTGTGGGTGCGCTGTATGCGTGGCTGCTGTACAGTAAGCGGTCGCCGTGGCCTAAACCTATAAACTATAGTTTGGCAGCACTGCGCTTTGTAGTGGTGAGTTTCCTGTGTTTCCTGTTGCTGGGGCCAATGGTGCGCTACATCTCCAACACTACTCTAAAGCCAACTATAGTTTTTGCGGTTGATAATTCGCAGTCGGTGCAGTTGTTTTCGGATTCAGTGCAGTTGCAGCAGGCCCAGCGTGGGTTACAAACTATACAGGCAAAGCTACAGGATGCCGGCTACGAAACCGAGATCCGCACACTCACAGATACCATCAAACCCAAATCGCTGGTACAGCTGCAGTTTGGCGCACCAGCCACTAACCTGAACCAGCTGCTGCAGCACATCCGGGATGATTACCGGGACAGAAACCTGGCGGGTGTGGTGCTGCTTTCAGATGGTATCGTGAACCAGGGCATTTCGCCGACTTACGCCAACTATAACTATAGCATTTACCCGGTGGCCATGGGCGATACGGTTCCTAAAAAAGACATTGTGCTGGCATCGTTGCGTTACAACAAAGTTACGTATAGCGGCAACCGTTTTCCGCTGGAAGCAGAGCTGGAGCACCAGAGCTTTGATGGCAGAACAGTAGCCGTAACTTTAAAGGAGAATGGCAAGCCGATAGACCGTAAAACGATAACCCTGAAGCAGGGACAGGCAGTACAACAGGTACCTTTTCAGGTGATGGCCGGTGGTTTGGGCAAACGCCATTACGAAGTGGAAGTAATACCGCAGCAAGGTGAGTTTACAGCCATTAACAACACCAAGCACGCTTACATTGATGTGGTAAAAGGTAAGATAAAAATACTACTGGCCGCTGCTGCGCCACACCCGGATATTAACGCCCTTCGCGCTGCTATCGAAACAAACGAGAACTACGAAACCGAACTCTTTATACCTGGTTTAACGCAACTGAAACAGCAGGACTATGATGTAGCAGTGCTGCACCAGTTGCCTGGCAGAACAGCTGGTGGCGACGCGGCTTTAAGTTTAGTACGCCAGAAGAATATTCCAGCCCTGTTTATTCTCGGTCCGCAAAGCGATATCCAGCACTTTAACAATTTAAATGCCGGTGTGCGCGTAAGTACTACTGGTCAGGCCGATGAGGTCACTACAGCTGTTAACCCTGGTTTCAGCACGTTTAAAGTTGCCGAGGAAGCCGGTGAGCGCCTCCGGCAATATCCGCCTGCCACTGTACCCTTCGGGGACTACCAGCTAGCGCCTAACACCGAAACGGTACTATACCAGCAGGTAGGCAGCG
>DATBUF010000404.1:0-3326 GCA_036516435.1 Pontibacter sp. | reverse complement strand
CTGTAACTGTGTACTGGCCAGCCTCATCTACAAGCAGGCTGCTTCCTGTTTCAGCAAGCGCAGTGCCGTTCCGGAACCATTCGTAACTATAGCCGGTGCCTGTCCGGGCTGTTAAAGTTGTAGTGCTACCCGAGCAGAAGGTAACTGTTGCGCCCTGCGTTATAACTGCCACCGGCGCCTGGTTTATAGTTACCGTTACAGGTTTAATATCGAAGCAGCCAGCCGTTGTTGTGCCTTTGATGTAGTAGGTACCGCTGGCACTTACCGCTGCAGGGTTGTTTAAAGGATTGGTTCCGGCTGCATTCGTCCAGTAACTATAGGTCAGGCCTGCAGTGCTACCGGCTGTTACAGCACTCGCTGTGAGATCGACAGTGGCAGGGGCACAAACCGGAGCAGGATTGGTAACCAGTACTGTAGGCACCTCATTAAAGTTAACCTGCACCGCTGCTGAAGGCTCATGGCCCGGCATGTTGGTTGCTGTTTTCTGCAGGATGTCTTTCACCTGAGCCGGAGATAACGATGGTTTTGCCTCGAGCATCAGCGCAACTATACCGGCAACGTGCGGGGTAGCCATGGAAGTGCCGCTCATGTGGGTGTAAAATGGAATGTGTGCCGGCTCCAGGTTTTCTATGTCCTGCTGAATAGCCAGGGAAGCCACCGGACCAATCACTCTGGTCGAAATAATGTCTACGCCGGGTGCAACTATAGTTGGCCTGTTCTCATAGGTCCATACTTCGCCATCCATAGTAAAGGTGCCGCCTTCGCCCTTCACACCTCTCGAAGAGAAATCAGCCAGTTTGCCGTATTTATCACCGGCACCAACTGAAATTACCCACGGTGCAATGGCATAGGGGTTGTGTGTATCTGAGCTGGGGCCATCGTTGCCGGCCGCAAATACTGACACAATACCACGGTCGTAAGCCAGTTTAGAGACTACGTTTACCGGGTCGTTCGGGTCAAAGTCGCCGCTGGTACCCCAGGAGTTGGAGATCACGCGAATGCCGTACTGGTACTGGTTAGCCAGGGCATAATCGTAACCACCAATGGCATCCAGTATAAAGAGGGCCGCGCCGGAGCCATAGCCAATCAGGTGCGCACCGGGAGCGACACCTTCGTACAGGCCACCCGATTTAGCTCCGTTGCCTCCTACCGAGCCTGCACAGTGTGTACCGTGGCCGGAGTTGGTATCTGTGTTAGGCACGTTCTCCAGCCAGGTTACTGGCAGCATGGCATCCAGCGAGTTCAGGTTGGTAGCGCCCAGTACGTTCTGCACCAGGTGGGTGCCCAGCTTAATGTCCTCGTGTGTGCCATCTACACCGCTATCGTTTATCATTACGCCTACTCCTTTACCTGAAACTGGCATGCCGTTGTTGCGCGCCGTCAGTTCTTTGTCGGTGCGGAGCCTGCGCACGCCGGTTATGTTAGTGCCGTTATAGTTGTAGTAAGAAAGTCGTTTGTTGAGGTAAATAGAGCGCACCTGCGGGTTTTGTTCGAGGGCTGCGATCTGGGTGGCAGTAGCCAGCACACCGGCTATCGGCAGAGATTTGAATGTTACCCCTTTGGTAATGCCCAGTGATTGGAGCAGCGAGAGGTGAGCGGGAGTAGGAGCCTTATCGCCATGGAAAGTAACTACAACACCAAGTGAGCCGGTGGTAGTTTGCAACAGCTTTTTAAGCTCGCTATCGAGCTTTTGCTGCGCGCTGATGCTACCCGTCGTGAAGAAGAACAGCATCAGTAAACTTAGAAGTTTAGTCATAGTAAGGTGAGTTAAAGGTGTTACATGGTATTTATAAAGTTATATTTTGGGGTGAGTTAATACTGGTTTTGTTTAATGTTTTCTATAGTAAAGGTTTGTACTATACTTGTTTAAACATCGTTGGAGGAGGTGCAAAATATTTTTCGTTTTGTGCCTAAATCGCTGTTCTTGAGGAGTTATGCACGCAACTATGGCTTGGATGAATTGGAGAGGCTTGGTACGCGAAGTCTGGCTTTAGAACGATCTTAGCTCTAAAGTAGGTATTTAATTAAACAGGAATAATTATAATTAATATTGATATTGGTGAATTGAGGCTGCAAAAAAAGATGACAAAAAGTTGCAAATGCAGCAGTAAGAACAGAACATGGAGAAAGGGATATTGCCCGGTAACTGAAAACCAGTTGCCGGGCAAAAGAGTGTTGCAGCACCTATAGTATTATCGTATTGCTATAGGTTTTATTCGCCGGAAGGGATAGTTGCCTGCTTTTTACTGCGCCGCTTGCTGCTGGTGCGCTTCACGTATACCGCCGAAGGTCCTTTGTCATCCTCTTTCCGGATAGTGAAAATATCTTTATGCGCCTTTATGAGTTGCAGTAGCTGGCTGTAGCCAAACGTCCGCGGGTCAAAACTGGGGTCAAGCTGGCGCAGGTTTACGCCTATAGAGCCTAAGTGAGCCCAGCCATCTTCATCAGCAGCCATACTGAAGGCCTCTTTCAGCAGGGGTACAGGATTTGGCTTGGGGTGCCCGTTACCATTTTCGCCCGGCTTTTCGGCTTCTGCCAGTTGCTTGTCGTCTATGTGCTCGATCAGGTTTTCTGTAAAAATAAAGAGGTTGCAGGCATTTACGAAGGGCTTTGGCGTTTTGCGCTGCCCGATGCCCATCACAAAAATACCAGCCTCCCGGATGCGTGTTGCCAGCCTGGTGTAGTCTGAATCGGAGGATACAATACAGAAGCCATCTACCAGTCCGCTGTGCAGCAGGTCCATGGCATCGATGATCAGGGCGCTGTCGGTGGCGTTTTTGCCCACGGTGTACCGGAACTGCTGTATAGGTTGTATGGCATGGTGGTTCAGGCATTCTTTCCAGCCATTCATTTGCGGGGTCGTCCAGTCGCCGTAAATGCGGCGTATCGTAATCTGGCCATACTTGCCGGCCTCTGCCATCAGTTTCACAATCAGGCTGGGCTGGGCATTATCACCATCTATCAATATAGCTAAGCGGTGTTTCTTCTTTTCAGGATAAGGGTTCTTCATGGATCAGGTTATAGGAGTAGCGGTCGCAGAACGGACCTGTATTGGAGCTTTTTGATTTTTATGTTATACTTATACGAGAAAGCAGCGTTGCGGCTATAGTTTACTTCTACAACTTAAGTTCTTTTCTCAACCTGCGCCCTTTTGCGCTGGTATACTTAACCTGACTTAGTACTTCCTATATGAACCTGAATTTCATGAAAAAGACGCTTTATACGGTAGCATCGCTTTGCTGCCTGGCGGTGCCTGCCGCCCGTGCGCAGGTATTTAAAGCCGAAGAACCACTTGCCCATACGTATTCTATAGTTGCCCGCGACCC
>DATBUF010000403.1:0-2207 GCA_036516435.1 Pontibacter sp. | reverse complement strand
GAGGATGAGCGGGCACAGGTACGTAATAAGTATGTTGGCTTTGTGTTTCAGAACTTCCAGCTGATCCCGACTTTGACGGCCCTGGAGAACGTGATGGTGCCGCTCGAACTGCGCGGAGAGCGCAACGTGCAGCGGCAGGCGCAGGAGCTACTGGCCCGGGTAGGACTGGCCGAGCGCGGCGATCATTACCCGACACAATTATCGGGTGGCGAGCAGCAGCGTGTAAGCATAGCCCGTGCGTTCTCTAACCGCCCTACCATTCTTTTTGCCGATGAGCCCACCGGAAACCTTGACGAGGAAACAGGCACGCGGGTAGAGCAACTGCTCTTCGACCTAAACAGGGAAGCAGGAACAACGCTGGTGCTGGTAACGCACGACCTGGAACTGGCCGAGAAAACCAACCGCATCATCCGCATTAAAGGGGGCCACATTGTGTCGGATGAAGCAACTGCGCTGATAAGGAATGAATAGCGACTGATTCGTAGTGACTAAACTAAGGAGGTATAAACTATAGCATGATTTTATTTCTTGAGCTGTCATTCTAATCATTCAGTTATTCAAAATTCACTCATTCAAAAATAGATTCCGTGTCTGATAACTATATACATTTACCCGGGAAACCTAAACTGAACCTGCGCTGGTTGCTGCTCATGGCCTGGCGCGACAGCCGTCGTAACCGGGGTAAACTGGCGCTTTTCATTTCTTCTATCGTGTTGGGGATAGCCGCACTGGTAGCCATCAACTCCTTCAGCGATAACCTGCGTGCCGACATTGAAAAGCAAGCCAAATCGCTGATAGGTGCTGACCTGGTGATGGCCGGCAACAAACCACCGGAGGGCGAAATAGCTGCTCTGATCGACTCGATCGGTGGCGAAAGGTCGGATGAAGTACGGTTTGTATCCATGGTTTACTTTCAGGCATCGCAGGGCACGCGCCTGGTGCAGGTACGCGCCCTGGAAGGCGGCTTCCCGTATTATGGTGCTATTGAAACGGAGCCTGCTGAGGCCAGCAGGAGTTTCCGGCAGGGGCGACGCGCTCTTGTAGATCATACTCTGTTGCTACAGTTCAACACCAAGCCCGGCGACTCCATCCGGGTAGGCACGCTTACCTTCGAGATAGCAGGCGCATTGCACAAAATTCCGGGGCAGTCTGCGGTTACGGCAACTATAGCACCAGCTGTATACATCCCGCGCGAGTATTTAGAGCAAACCGGTCTGTTACAGAAAGGTAGCCGCATCAGTTACTATCATTACTTTAAGCTGCCTGCCAACACCGATGCTGATAAACTGGTAAAAAAACTCGAGCCCCGCTTAGAGGAAGAAGGGATCGCTTTTGATACCGTAAAGAGCCGGCAGGAGAGTACCGGAAAGGCGTACAGTGACCTGGCAAGTTTCCTGGCCCTGGTAGGCTTTGTGGCGTTGCTTCTGGGCTGTGTTGGCGTAGCAAGTGCCGTGCACGTCTACATTCGCGAAAAGCTGGCAACTATAGGCGTGCTGCGCTGCATTGGGGTAAGTGGCCGGCAGGCCTTCCTGATTTACCTGTTCCAGGTAATGGCAATGGGCCTGATAGGTTCTGTAATCGGGGCCGTACTGGGCAGCCTGATTCAACTGTACCTGCCACAGCTCTTCAAAGCCTTTTTGCCGGTAGATGTCACCGTAGCAGTGTCGTGGCCGGCTATAGCAGAAGGTATCGGGATTGGTTTGCTGGTATCGGTGCTATTTGCCCTGCTGCCGCTGCTCAGCATCCGGAATGTTTCCCCGATTATCACGCTAAGGTCTAATGTAGAGCATCTTACCAACCAGAAAGACCCGGTGCGGCTTGCGGTATATGGCCTGATTTTGCTGTTTGTGCTGGTGTTTGCGTATTTTCAGCTGGGTACCTGGCTGCGGGCGCTGGGCTTTACGGGTGGTGTAGTAGCGGGCTTTTTGGTGCTGGCCTTACTTGCCCGGGCTATGATGTGGCTGGTGAAGCGTTTCTTCCCGGTAAACTGGGGCTATGTGTGGCGCCAGAGCCTGGCGAACCTGTACCGCCCTAATAACCAGACGCTGCTTCTTACAGTTTCCATTGGCCTGGGCACCGCGCTGATTGCAACCCTTGTACTGATGCAGCGCCTGCTGGTGTCGGAAGTAGCTATTTCAGGTAGCGAACACCAGCCAAACCTGGTGCTGTTTGATATACAGAATGCCCAAAAGGAAGAAGTGGTGGCT
>DATBUF010000402.1:0-8124 GCA_036516435.1 Pontibacter sp. | reverse complement strand
TTTTGCATCTTCCAGAGTTATCTCCGGGCCGCTCATAATTACGAGGCGCTCCACTACATTGCGCAGCTCGCGCACATTACCACGCCAGTCCAGTCCCTGCAAATACTTCAGAGCATCGTCTGTTATATTTTTAGGCTTGTTGCCATAGTCGTTGGCAATGTCGTTCAGGAACTTGGCTACCAGGTCCGGAATGTCTTCGCGGCGCTCGTTCAGCGGCGGCACGTGTATCAGAATTACTCCTAAACGGTGGTACAAATCCTCACGGAAGTTTCTGGCTTCAATCTCCTCCAGCAGGTTTTTGTTGGTTGCTGCCAGCACGCGCACATCTACCTGTATGTCCTTGTCGCCGCCCACACGGGTAATTCTATGCTCCTGCAGCGCACGCAGTACTTTGGCCTGAGCCGATAAACTCATGTCTCCCACTTCATCCAGGAACAGGGTACCGCCATTGGCCTGCTCAAACTTACCAATGCGTTGCTTCACCGCCGATGTAAACGAGCCCTTCTCATGGCCAAATAATTCACTCTCGATGAGCTCACTTGGGATGGCGGCACAGTTTACCTCTATCAGGGGGCCGTGGCTGCGGTTGCTGTGTTCGTGTATGGCGCGTGCCACCAGTTCTTTACCAGATCCGTTCGGTCCTGTTATGAGCACACGGGCATCGGTAGGAGCTACCTTTTCGATGGCCTGTTTTACACGACCCAACGCTTCTGAAGCGCCCACCATTTCGTAGGTTTTGGAGATCTTCTTCTTCAGGATTTTGGTTTCGGTTACCAGCGTGGCTTTATCCAGGGCATTGCGAACGGTTACCAGCAGGCGGTTCAGGTCCGGTGGTTTCTGCAGAAAATCGTAGGCGCCCTTTTTAGTGGCTTCTACGGCGGTATCAATCGTGCCATGTGCCGATATCATGATGAAGGGCGTATCCGGCGCTATTTCCATGGCTTTTTCGAGCACTTCGATGCCATCCATTCCGGGCATCTTAATGTCGCAAAGCACTACATCATACTTCGATTTGCTGAAAAGCTGTATCCCTTTTTCGCCGTCTTCGGCCTCATCAACGGTGTAATTCTCAAACTCCAGAATTTCCTTCAGGGTACTACGGATGGCCCGCTCATCATCTATAATCAGAATTTTGGGCATAGGTAGAATCAGTTTAGTTATCCGGCTAAATTAAATAATAAAACAGCCACCGACAAGGTGGCTGCTGCACTTGTACGAGTATAAAACTGATTCAGCTATACTTGCAGTATATGGTTATTTGTTAAAAGTAATCACGCTGTATAGTTCGGGCTCCAGAAAGTAACCGCCCGGGTGGCGTGCAGTATAGTCGAAGTTAATCCAGAGGTCTCCGCTTGTTTCGTGGAAGTGGATCTTGCCGCTGTTCACCTCATCCGGGAACAGCGTTCTCACGGCCTGGCTCACCTTGTCTATATCTTCAGACTTGCCCACTTTTACCTCGGTATACATGTGGCTTTCAGAGATTACTACGCGCGCTTCGCCGCCGATAGCCATCACAGAGGATGCCATCAGAATGGCGTAATCGTCGCAATCGCCGGCCAGCAGTTCCATGCTCTCAACTGGCGGCGAGTAGTAGTCCATACCGATCGGGTCGTTCACGTATTTCCAGTTGCTGCGCACATACTTGAACAGCGAGAAGTAGCGCACCAACTTGCCGTACTGGCGGTAGTACTCATCGTGGAAGTAGCGGGTAGAGTTTTCTACAGCAAAGTTGCGCAGCTTGGGGTGTGTTGGCTGCATGGCATTTTTCACACGCTCCTCCTGAAAGTAAGTGCCTTTTACGGGCTTGAAATAAGATACCTTGTGCGGGTTGCTGGTCATGTTTACCAGGGCCGCATTATAGTCTGAGTAGATGTCGCCAAACGTATAGTTGGGGAAAGTGCTGTTATAAAAGAACACCCCCATAATGGCAAAAAAGGTCAGCACAATCAGCTTGGGGCTGATGCGGGTAACTATAACCGAAATGGCCGCCGAAATCATGAGCCACAGCAGGAAGTGAAGCTCATACTCCATCGACTTGTAAGGCGGAATATAAAAGCTGAGCAACACCGCCATCGGAAATACAATGATGATCTGGATGAACCGTAGGGCAAAACCTTTTGCCAATTTAGGTTGTAAGAACTGCGCCATAAATTTCCCCTCTCTCGCTAAAAGCCGGTGCCACAACTATAAGGTAATACCTGTGCACCTGTCCGTTTGTATTATCCTAACGCAAAATCCGAGCCTTATTACTCCCGGCAGCCGCAACTTTTTTAAGGAAAGTCCCGTGCACCTGATTTGTTTTTAAATTAGGGATAATTTCTAACTTAGGAAAGAGAATTTTAGTGAACAGCCAAAGTTTATACTCCCGGCAGAATTATGAATTCAGTTCATTAAGCAACTATAGTTTGCCTAGAATCTAATTTCGATCAACGAACAACGATTAACAAGCAACAACCAAACCTACTGATACTGTATGTACATGGGCTTTGGAGTGAGGGCCAGTACTTCTTCCGGTGTCATCAGGCGGTGCCCGCTGCGGGTGTCGTTTTTGTAAAAGATCTTGAAACCCGTAAACTGTACCGGTTCGTTTTTGATGTAGCGGCGGTAAGTGTCCTTCTTCAGGGCAGGGCCGCCCCAGCCATCCATGTGCATTACTACCTGGTAGCGCGGGTCTAGTTTGATGTGCTGGCTGTTGGTGATCATGCCTTGCGTAAAGCGGTGCACGATCAGCAGTTTAGGAGGCAGACTGTGCCCGGTTACCAGCTCAGCGAGCAGGCCGGTGGCGTAGTTAATGTCTTCGGCATCAAAGGTGCCTATTCTGCGGCCCGGTACGCCGCCGTTCTTCATGGCAAATTCCGCATCAATGCCTAAATGTACGTTGGGCAGCTGCAGGTATTTTACCAGGCGGGGTAGTTCTTCCTGTAAAGTGCTCTGGCCCACCTGCACATCCAGGAAAACTATAGCCTCACGTTGCCTGGCCATCTCCAGCACGTCCTCAATCATCTTGTCGGTCATGCGCAACCTGTACTTGCTGCCCCGCCCCGGTTTGCCTTGTGCGGTTACAACTATAGCATGCAGGGCCGGCTGAACAGGCGTAGCAGGGTCGGCAGCCTGCCAGTTGGCTACTTCTTCATCCAGTTTCTGCAGCATTTTCTCAGGCGGAAGCTCACCCAGTATGCCCATGCGTTTCGAGAGCGGGTTGCCATAGAAGGCCAGTATCCGCTTCTCCGGGAGGATGGCACCAGGCAGAGGCCTTGGACCCGGATAAAGCCAGGTAGTATCCGGGGCAACTATAGCTGCTGTGTCGGGTTTTACTTGAACCGTGGTATCCTGCTCCACTATAGTGCCGGGGGTAGTGGCTTGGGTGGCCTGCTGGGCCTCGCGCTCCTGCATGCAGCTGCTGGCAAGCAAAGTGGTAGCGCAAAGTAAAAGTGCCGTTCGGGTGTTTGCTGGCCGGAAAGCCGCACGTAAAAGGGAAAGCATAACTAAACTATAAGGATGGAATGGTAGCCTAAAGTAAACAAATTTATGCTTGCCGCTGCATGTTTCCCGCTACAATTCTGCAAAAATGCTATAGTTGCTCAGGTGTGGGTATAATGCCGCTTCAGCCATTGGCTAAGCCCTGCCAGGCCCGGGAAGAGCACCCGCTCCGTAATATTTGCCTGATCCAGTTTATCCCGGACTTCCCACTTTAACTTAGCTGGGATAATTACCCTGAAATAAAGCTCCGGGTGCTGCTGCAGCCACTGGCTCAGCTCCGCCTTCACATCCGACATCATCGAAAACAGAGCATATTGCTGCATAATGCGCGCATCCAGCGATGGAGGCTCTAAAAAAAGGACGTAGTCATCTTTATGAAAACTGGAAAGTGCCTTAAAGGTAGGGCAAACCGGGGCGAGTACCTCGGGCGTAAACACGTTAGAGCCTTCCTCATCTATCGCTTTCTTGAGGGCATTCGGCAGGTATTGGGTAGATTTTACATAGTTCACGCACCATACGGCCGCATCCTCGTCGTACTTACTGAGGTCCTGGGTTGCAAAGTGCAGAGCCACGTAAGGGGAGTAGGTCCAGTCGAGCATGCGGGTGGGCAGGCCATGGTGCTGTGCCAGCGCCAGCCAGTTCCAGATCATGTCGTTTTGGGAGGCCATGCTATGCGCGTACTTGCGGAAATTACGGAGAATGTGCATTTCCAGCTTCTCGTACTGGGGCCCGATACGCGTGATACTGGTACTCAGGTCGTAGGACTTGTTCCAGGTGCCGCGGTACACGTAAGATGAGCGAAAACGGTGCAGCGATGGGTCCCAGCTATGGTCGAAGAGGGCTGCCTGCAACTCGAGCCAGGAATTTACTTCAATGTCGGTGCCTGCCTGCATAAAGGGTGATGTGGTTCCTGTTGCTTCTTACTTAATTCGGGAGCGGAGGTTGCAATGGCAGCCGGAAATGGCGAAAGCCTTGGTATGCGATAATTTTATATTTTTACATGAACATACTTTAGAAAAGATGATCACGATCTATCATAACAACAAATGTAGCAAGAGCCGCCAGACGCTTGAGCTTCTTCAGGAGCATAACCAGGAAGTAGAAGTTATAACATACCTGAAGCAGCCTCCCACCGCCGAGGAGTTGAGAAGTGTATTGCAGAAACTTGGCATGAAACCGGAGCAGTTGGTGCGCAAAGGAGAAGCGGTTTACAAAGAGCAATTTGCCGGCAAAATATTATCTGATGAGGCATGGATTCAGGCAATGGTAGAGAACCCTATCTTAATAGAGCGCCCTATTGTCGTGAAAGGCGACAAAGCCGTGATTGGAAGACCTCCTGAAAATGTGTTGGGGCTTTTGTAATGGGAGGTGGGGGAAGTTGCTATTGTTTGCTGCTTAGCTATAGTTCTATATTTGGCTATAGTTGCTGGTTTGCCACAAGCTTTTGTTTTATAGCTACTTGTATTCCTGGGAGCTTTACATGCCTATAGTTTCAATCCGGCTTTGGTGCGCTCACGGCCGCGAGGCCTCGTCTTCGGGCATCGCGCTGCTGCCTTCTTGCTATCCTCCTGCGTCGGGTTGGCTGCGCCACCGCAACAAGTCAAAGGCGCTCAACCCAAAGACTGACATCTTTCGCATAGCTATAGTCTAACTATAGTTGATCTGCTAAGCTTCGAGATTGCTCGTGGTAGTAGTTCCGTAGGGACAGGTCGCGACCTGTCCGCTCTTGGTCTGGAACGATAAAACTATAGCTGCAACTATAGCCAAGGCAGTAATTCCCCTCTCGGGAGGGGTGGGGGTGGGTTATACCAGCAGCAACTATAGCACTATAGCCTCAACTCAACTATAGCTAAGGCTGCTGGCGCGGGTTTGCAACCCGTGTCTTACATTGATGTTGAGTTTGTAACTCAACTGGGGCAGAGCCCCAAACTTCAGCCAGCCACGGTAAAGAGGCTGTAACTATAGAACTATAACCGCAACTATAGCAATCCCCCTCGGGAGAGGCTAGGGATAGGGTATTATAGCTAAAGCCTCATCTCCCATCTCACAAGATCCTTCCAGGATAACAAATGAAGCAGTAGCCGATAACCTCATAAAGGCTGTGACGCCACTACCCCGCTTGTCCTTTTACAAGCCGCTCCACCACTTTTGCCAGTTCGCCTGTCAGGGATCTGCGCGAGAAGCGGGCGTGGTTGATGTAAGGCAAATCTAGGTTCGGATTGATTTTCCAGGCCTTGCTCATCTGCGACATGTGATCGAGAATCAGGTCGTAGGCTGTGTAGTGGAACAGGCGGCCGGCGCCACACTCATCTATTATGCGGTCCAGGTCGGAGTGCACGGGGCCAAGACACACGATTGGTTTATTGGAAGCCAGGTACTCGAACAGTTTTCCGGGTACATTGGCGTACATAGAGTCCACATCGGCAATGGCCAGCAAGAGTACGGTGCTCTCCATCAGGTACTTGATAGCCTCCTGGTGTGGCACGTACGGTATAAACTCAGTGATCCCCAACAATCCCGCTTTCTCGATGCGCTGTTTTACGCCATCCGATACTTTGCCAACAAAGCGAAGTTTATAGTTGATCTCGCTATGCGCAGAGAGCAGGTAAGCTACAACTTTCAGGAAAGCATCAATGTTATAGTTTTCGGTAATGGTGCCGGTATACGTAATCAGGAAGGTGTCTTTAGGCGGGTTGCTCTGGAAAATGAAGTCATCCTCGTCGTACCCATTCGGGATCACGTGTATCTTGTCTGCATCAATGCTTGCCGGCTTGTTCAGGAATAGCCGCTTGGTGTCCTCGCTTGTAACAATAATGGCATCAGCCTGCTCCAGCACCTGGCGCTCATACTTCTGGTCCAGCCGCCTCGATATTGCCGTATGATACAGCTGGTCGTAGTAGTGGATATTGGTCCAGGGGTCGCGTAAGTCGGCGATCCAGGGCAGTTTGTATTTCTGCTTCAACTTAAGGCCAATAAGCTGCGTAGAGTGGGGCGGACTGGTCGTAAGTATCGCGTTGTATTTACCAGCAGCCAGTAATTCATCGGCTTTCTTAAGGGCGTGCTTGTTCCAGCCTACACGGGCATCGGGTATAAACAGGTTGCCGCGCACAAACTTAAACAGCTTGTCTAAAAACGTATCTTTAGTTTGCTGATTGGCAAAGCCGCTGTATGGAATTTCTTTTTTACCGGAAAGCTTCTTGTAGTACTCAAAAGGTTCTGAGGTGGCCGTACGGTATACTTCTACGCCATCGGGTACTTCCTTTTCGAAAGTTGGATCGAGCAGGGGGTAAGCTGCCTGCTTCTCGTCTACGGTAAGCACGCCCGGCTGCACACCAAACTGCGGCAGGTACTTGCAAAACTTCAGGCCACGTTGCACACCCGGTCCGCCGGAGGGTGGCCAGTAATAGGAAATATAGAGTAAGTTTGTTGTGTCGGTTTTCTTCAAAGCGGTATACTGCTTAGCTGTTGGTTCAAATATAAGAAATATAGCGTAAACTATGGGTTTACGAATTGTCTGAACCACAGATTAACAGCATTGGTTGTAAAAGTAAGCAGCATGTTGTAAGTTAAAGATAAGTTTTTGTAACTATACCGCCTGTAGCAGCACGTTGATTAAAATGATACAAATCGCTCAAATCATTTTTAATCAACGTTTCATACGTGTATTTTTGTAGTTAAATCCAGAATAAGAGAGATGTTTGATAATTTAAGTAACAAGTTAGACCGTGCCTTTAAAACGCTGAAAGGCCAGGGGAGCATTACCGAAATTAACGTTGCTGCAACTATAAAAGAGGTGCGCCGCGCCCTGGTAGATGCCGACGTAAACTATAAAGTTGCCAAAACTGTAACCGATAAGATCAAAGACGAAGCCATGGGCCGCGATGTACTCATCGCTGTATCGCCGGGCCAGTTAATGGTGAAAATCGTGTACGAGGAGTTGACCCAGCTAATGGGTGGCGAAAAGCAGGACATCAACATCAAAGGCGATCCGGCTATTATTCTGATTGCTGGTCTGCAGGGTTCTGGTAAAACAACCTTTACCGGCAAGCTGGCAAACTACCTTAAAAAGCAGGGACGTTCTGTAATGGTGGCAGCCTGCGACGTGTACCGTCCCGCTGCGATTAACCAGCTGCAGGTACTGGCCGAGCAGGTAGGCGTGGAGGCGTACACGGAGATGGAAAACAAAAATCCGGTTCAGATCGCCCTGAATGCCATTGAGCACGCCAAAAAGACAAACAAGAAAGTAGTCATCATCGATACCGCCGGTCGTTTGGCCGTGGACGAGGCGATGATGAAAGAGATAGCCGAGATCAAAGCTGCCGTTAAGCCAACTGAAACCCTGTTTGTGGTAGACTCCATGACGGGTCAGGATGCGGTGAACACAGCCAAGACCTTTAACGACCGCATCAACTTCGACGGCGTGGTACTTACCAAACTGGATGGTGACTCGCGCGGTGGTGCGGCCCTTTCCATTCGCGCCGTAGTAGAAAAGCCGATCAAGTTCATCTCCACGGGTGAGAAAATGGAGGCGCTCGACCTGTTCTACCCGGACAGGATGGCACAGCGTATCCTGGGCATGGGTGACGTGATCTCCCTCGTAGAGCGTGCACAGCAGGCTTTCGACGAGGACGAGGCGAAGCGTAT
>DATBUF010000401.1:0-7137 GCA_036516435.1 Pontibacter sp. | reverse complement strand
CCTGGCCCGCCCTGCTTCCATGCACCCTTTACTTCGTGTTATCTGGCTGCCTTACCTTATCTTTTACAAGATACTGGTAGAGTGGTTTATGTGTATCGAGCTTCCGCACTGGACCAAAGTAGGCAAAGGCTTTTACATTGGCCACGGCCAGGCGCTGGTTATAAACGGCTGCTCGGTTATCGGCGAAAACTGCTATGTACGGCATTGCACTACGCTTGGTAACATAAGGAACGAGGATGGCAGCTTTTCTGACTCTCCTGTACTTGGCAATAACGTGGATGTGGGTTGTAATGTGTGCATCATCGGGGGAGTACGGATTGGCAACAACGTCAGGATCGGGGCAGGTTCAGTTGTGGTGAAAGATGTGCCGGATAACTGTGTGGTTGTCGGCAATCCTGCCCGCATCATCAAGGGTCCGGAGCCGGTAGAACAGGTAATACCTGCCCCGCAGCCGGAAGCAGCCATCCCCATGCCACAGGCTATCGCATAGGTCAACTATAGTTACAAGTCTAACTATAGTTTGGCAGAGTAATACAGGTGCCTTCTGCATCACCTTCACGGCCGCAGCTAAACTATAGCTGCGGCCTTTTTTATAATGGCAGGCAACTCCTGTCTGAGGCAGGGCCGTTTTATCTTGGTAAAATAATTTAATAATGCGCCCTCGTTCGCGCCCCGCGAGTGTGAGCTATTTAGTGGCGCCCCGCCACTTGTGCCTTAGGCACAGCTTAAAGCGACCAGAGTCCGCACGTAACGCACACTCGCGGGACGCGAGCGAGGGCAAAAAAGAAGAGCTGCCAGGCAGTCTGGTACCTCTCTACCTCTCTACCTCTCTACCTCTCTACCTCTCTACCTCTCTACCTCTCTACCTCTCTACCTTCTGTACGCACTCCTCCATTACCATTCCTTTCTTCAGTTTAAGCCCTTCTGGTTGCTTGATCCTCAGAGGTATACACAAGCATTTTAACCCAACAATAAGATCCAAACTATAGCTATCAGCACCTGCAAACCGCAGTTCTGGTGCGCAGGGCAGGAAAATGACGAATGTCATTAATAAAAGAGATGAAAGTCTTTTAATAGGTGTGTTGTCAGCTATACTTTTGCTCTATAACCAATCACCAATACATGTTTAAATGCTTACACACTAAAAATTAAGATCATGAAAAATAAGACCAAACAATTAAGCACACTTTTCGGAAAACTGCTTAAGCCCGCGCAACTGGGAGTAATGTCTGTCATCTGTGGTGCTATGCTTTTCAGCTGCTCATCCGGCGATAGTGAGAACCAGGCGGCAGGCGCACAGGAAGAAACAGGGCTGGCACACCAGGAGCAGGCCGCTGCAACAGAGGCTCCGGCTGCTGACGATGGCAAAGGCGTAGGTCCTGTGACTACAGTGGAGGTAGGAGAGGGCATCGACGATGCACTGGCTGCCAATGGTAAATCCATCTTCGAAGGCAAATGCTCAGCCTGCCACCAGTTATCAGATCAGAAAGTGGTAGGCCCCGGGCTGGCCGGTGTTACTGAGCGCCGCAAGCCGGAATGGGTAATGAACATGATCATCAACCCGGAGGAAATGACCAAACAGGATCCAACTGCTAAAAAGCTGCTGGCCGAGCACCTGACTCAAATGACCAACCAGAACGTGAACGAGCAGGATGCAAGAGCGATACTTGAGTTCCTGAGACAGAACGACAAGAACAGCTAAGAATTTTATATTAAACCATATCCAACATGGAAACTTCAATTTTTAAATTGAAAAAAATGGTACCTAAGGCCGCCCTGCTGATGGCAATGGCTGCCGGTACCGCGCTGCAAGGCTGTAGCAATACAGAAGGCGGCAGTTCCAACGCTACCACCGAAGGTGTGGCTGCCGATGCTGCATCAGCCGTGTATGTGGCTCCGGGCAAGCACGACGAACTATACTCTTTTCTGTCAGGTGGCTTTAACGGACAGGTGTCGGTATACGGTCTGCCATCCGGCCGTTTGCTGAAGATCATTCCGGTGTTTACGCAGAGTGGTGAGAACGGCTACGGCTACAACGAGGAAACAAAGGCTATGCTGCAGACTTCACACGGCTTTGTGCCCTGGGACGACCTGCACCACCCGAAACTATCCCGCAAAGATGGTATGACAGACGGCCGCTGGCTGTTCGTGAACGGGAACAACACCCCACGTGTGGCCCGCATCGACCTGAAAACCTTTGAGACGGTAGAGATCATGGAGCTTCCGAACTCGGCCGGTAACCACTGCTCTCCGTACCCGACCAACAACAACGAGTACGTAATTGCAGGTACCCGCTTCTCGGTTCCGCTGGATATGAAAGGTGGTACCAGCGACGTGAGCTTAGACAAGTACGAAGAAGAATTCCGTGGTTCTATCTCCTTTATTAAAGTAGACCCAGACAAAGGCGACATGGACCTGGATTTCCAGATCCTGGTTCCGGGCTTCGACTATGACTTAGCGAATGGCGGCAAAGGCCCGTCAGAAGACTGGGTGTTCTTTACAACCTATAACTCTGAAAGAGCCGGTACTTTAAAAGAAGTTGGCGCTTCACAGAACGACAGGGACTACCTGGCAGCAGTAAACTGGAAATTAGCAGCTAAATATGCCAAAGAAGGCAAAGCCCGCGAAATGCCAGCCAACTACTACCACAACAAAATGGATGAGAATTCGCACATTGCCAAATCCACTGTGAAGAAGAAAGTGCGCTACTTATTACCTGAAGAGTGCCCTGGTATGATGTACCTGCTGCCGGCACCTAAATCACCACACGGCATCGACGTAGACCCAAGCGGTGAGTTCATGGTAGTGAGCGGTAAACTGGCCTCAGCTATTCCGGTGTTCTCGTTTGCTAAAATGCAGGATGCCATCAAAAACAAGAAGTTCGATGGTGAGAAAAACGGCATTCCGGTACTGCAGTACGAAGCTGTGCTGAAAGGTGAAGTGAAAGAACCAGGCTTAGGACCATTGCACACGGAGTTTGACGGCAAAGGCAACGCGTATACTTCCATGTTCGTGTCTTCTGAAGTGGTGAAGTGGAAACTGAACGAACTGCAGGTAGTGGACAGAATTCCGGTGTACTATTCTGTTGGTCACATCATGATTCCGGGTGGTGATACCAAGAACCCACAAGGCAAGTACCTGGTAGCGATGAACAAAATTACCAAAGACCGTTACCTGCCAACTGGCCCTGAGTTAGCACACTCTGCCCAACTGATTGACATCTCCGGCGAGAAAATGAAGCTGCTGCTTGACTTCCCGACCGTGGCTGAACCGCACTACGCGCAGGCTATACTGGCCGAGAAAGTAGCGCCAAACAGTACCAAGTTCTTTAAGCTGGACGAGAACACACACCCACACGCTGTGAAGAAAGAAGCAGATGTAAGTGTGACCCGCGAAAGCAAGAACAGAGTACGTGTGAAAATGACAGCCATCCGAAGCCACATGACCCCGGATAACATTGAAGGGGTGCAGGTAGGAGACACTGTTTACTTCCACGTAACTAACCTCGAGCAGGACTGGGACGTACCGCACGGCTTCGCGGTAATGGGTGCCAACAACGCCGAAACCCTGATTATGCCAGGCGCTACGCAAACCCTGAGATGGGTGCCTAAAAAAGCTGGTGTGTTCCCGTTCTACTGCACCGACTTCTGCTCTGCGCTCCACCAGGAAATGCAAGGTTACATCCGGGTATCTCCTAAAGGCTCCAACGTTCCGATTACCTTCTCAACCGGTAAAAAGAAACAAAACATACCAGGGGTAACATCAACGAAATAGTGCACTGACTGGGTACATCAGCGGAGGTTGCCCAGTGTAACCTCCGCTGAATTTTTTAATACGAGTTGCAAGTATACTTCAGCATACAAGCGCATCATCCTGAGGTCTCGGTTGGTACGGGAGAGGGGGTGAAAAAGGCTGAAGCAGCAGGATAGAACAAGACGCTCACCTACTCTGCGCAACCCATTTTTAGTCCTCTTAAACTATAGAAAAGGATGAAAGCTTACCAAAAAGTGCTGATGATTGTGGCAGCATTATCCCTTGGCCTCTTGTTTGTGTTCCCGATGTGGAAGATTTACCTGAAGGCTCCGCAATACCCCGAAGGACTGGAACTGCACATTTGGGTAAACAAGCTCGGTGGCAGCTCCGAAAGTGTGCTTCAAAACTTCAATATCCTCAACCACTACATCGGTATGAAGCCGATCCATGCCGAGTCTTTCGCCGAACTGCAGTACATGCCTTACATTGTAGTAGCTTTTATAGTTACCGGTGTGCTGGCGGGGCTTATCGGCAAGCGTAAACTGGTGCTGGGCTGGACAGTGATGCTGATGGTAGCCGGTGCTGCCGGTATACTTGACTTTTACCTGTGGCTCGTAAATTTTGGCACCAACCTGGACCCGCAGGCAGCCATCAAAGTACCGGGTATGACTTATATTCCCCCACTGCTTGGGAATAAACAGCTGCTGAACTTTGAGGCACTATCACTGCCAGCTTTGGGTAGTATAGGTATTTTCCTGGCTATAGCTATTGCAAGCTTATCCTACTTTTTTGCGCTCCGAAACCAAACTATAGCTCCTGTTACTAAGAACGAGAAAATACTGATATCATGAAAAAAGCAAAGGCATACCTCTATAGTTTGAGCTTGTCGCTGCTCGTCGCATGCCAGGTAGCGCCAAAGGAAATACCGTATGGCCAGGCCAACTGTGCGCACTGCAACATGACTGTAGCCGACAACCGCTACGGTGCCGAGCTGGTGAACGACAAAGGCAAGCCTTATTTTTTCGACTCAGCAGAGTGTCTGCTGGCTTATGTAAACGAGCAGCCGGAGCAGGGCGAAAAAGCCGCCTTTCTGCTGGTAACTGATTTTACAAACCCCGGTGAATTGACAGATGCCCGAAATGCTGCTTTTCTGCAAACCAAAGCGCTGCCAAGCCCGATGGGCATGTACCTGACTGCAGTAGCCGACAAAGCTGCCGCCACAAAAATGCAACAGGAACATGGCGGTCGCCTGCTCACCTGGAACGAAGCGGCACAGGCCGTAAAGAACAATGAAAAACCTGAATAAACGATATGCTATAGTTTGCACACTGGTGCTGCTGCTGTTGGTGAATACTGCCTTCGGCGGCACACTAAAGGTGTGTAAAACCTGTACGTACACTTCAGTGAAGGAAGCAGTAAAACAGGCGAAGCCCGGTAATACCATCCTGATTGAGAGTGGCGTGTACCAGGAGCATGGCATTGAAGTGAACAAACCAGTTACCATACTGGGCCGCAACAACCCGGTAATAGACGGCAACTATAAGGGCCAGATCATCACGGTTACAGCCGATAACGTAACGATAGAAGGTCTGACGCTGAAGAACATTGCCACCAGCTACACCCGCGACGATGCTGCCATCCGGGTAATAGAGCGCAGCAATATCCGCATCCTCAACAACACCATTCTGAACACGTACTTTGGCATTTACCTGCAGCGTTCTGATAACTGTGTGATAAAAGGCAACACCGTAACGGGTAAGGATGTAACCGGTTTAAACGAATCGTCGCTGGGCAATGCTATCCACCTGTGGTACTGCGACTTTGCCGTAATCAGCAACAACAAAGTAAAAGGCCACCGCGATGGTATTTACATGGAGTTTGTGAAAGATACTGAAGTACGGAATAACCTGAGCCAGAACAACCTGCGCTACGGCCTGCACTTCATGTTTTCGGACCGTAACGTATACACCCACAATATTTTCAGGCACAACGGAGCGGGCGTAGCCGTCATGTATACCCGCGACATACGCATGGAGCACAACACCTTTGAAAACAACTGGGGCGCTGCCGCGTATGGCTTACTGCTAAAAGATATCAGCAACAGCGTTATCTATAACAATACGTTTCGCCGCAACACCACAGGCATTTACATGGAGAGCTCCAGCCGCCTGGATGTGCAGCAGAACAACTTCGACCGGAATGGCTGGGCCCTGCGCCTGCTCACCAGCTGCACCGACGATACATTTAAGTATAACAACTTTACCGGCAATTCCTTTGATGTGAGCACAAACGGAAACTCTACCATGAACCTTTTCGAGTACAATTACTGGGATAAGTACAGCGGTTACGACCTGAATAAAGACCAGGTAGGTGACGTGCCATACCGCCCGGTGAGTTTGTATTCGATGCTGGTAGAACGTGTGCCGCCCTCGGTAATGTTTATGCGCAGTTTTATGGTAGATTTAATGGACAACATTGAGAAGGTGATGCCCAGCTTTATACCGGAAAATGTGGCGGATGCACAACCGATGATGAAGAAGATAGATCATGATAACAATAGAAAACTTACGCAAGTCCTACGGTAAACTACAGGTACTGAAGGATGTGAATGTCAGGTTCGAAGCCGGCAGAGTTGTATCTGTGATCGGGCCAAACGGTTCCGGTAAAACCACCCTGAGCAAGTGTATTCTTGGCATGGCCTTACCCGACAGCGGCGACATAAAGATCAACGGCGAAAGTATCCTGAAAAAATATGCTTACCGCAGCCAGATCGGGTACATGCCGCAGATCGGGAAGTACCCCGAGAACATGAAGATCCGGCAGGTGATCGAGATGATCCGTGACATCCGAAAAGACGTGAAGGACATAGACGAAGAGCTGGTTGGATTGTATGGCCTGAAGAACATGTACGATAAACGCATGGGGGCCTTGTCGGGCGGAACGAAGCAGAAAGTAAGCGCCGCGCTGGCCTTTATGTTCAATGCTAAGATCCTGATCCTGGACGAGCCTACTGCCGGCCTGGACCCCATCTCAGCTGAAATCCTGAAAAGCAAAATCCTGAAAGAAAAGAAAAAGGGAAAGCTGATCCTGATTACGTCGCATATTATGAGCGAGGTGGAAGAAGTAGCCGACGAAGTAATGTGCCTGGTAGACGGGCAGGTGAAGTTCCATGAAACTATAGCCGACATTAAAGCCCATACACAGGAAGACCGCCTGAGCAGGGCTATCGCCAAAATTATGAACGAGGAGGACTAAGCCATGAACAAGATCATAAAATACGTTTTCTACGACATCGTAAAAAACAAAATTGTGCTGGCTTACACAGTGTTTCTGCTGCTGCTTTCCGTCGGGTTGTTTAACCTGGGCGGCAGCCCCGACAAAGCC
>DATBUF010000400.1:0-4437 GCA_036516435.1 Pontibacter sp. | reverse complement strand
CCCTTTATATTATAAGGGCAGTCCTATACTTTATTATTAATATTAATCTATACCTTACAGTAACCTAAAGGCTTTCACGTAAGTATTGTTCATACTTATACATAGTTACAATACCTAAACAAACACCCTTATGATGAGTTTATTAGAAGATAAGGAAACACTATTCCGAGAAGTAGAAGAAGAACTTGCCAGCCGAGGTTTTACTATAGAAAAAAGCGATTTAAACAGGCCGTGGGGCGGTTTTTTTGTGATCAGTGAAGGACAGGCAGCCCGTTTTGCTGAAGTATACTTTAACCAGGTGCCGGTAGACGAGTTGAAATTAGCAGGCAAGCTTAGTCCAAAGATCCTGGTAGTAGCACCTGAAAAACGATTATCGTGGCAGTACCACCACCGGCGTGCCGAGATATGGAAAGTGCTGAAAGGCAAAGTTGGTGTTGTTACCAGCGACACCGACGAAGAAGGAGAGCTACAGGAACTGGTGCCGGAAAATTTAATTACCCTGAAACAAGGGGAACGCCATCGGCTCGTTGGGCTAAGCGATTGGGGCATCCTGGCTGAGATCTGGCGCCACACGGATGCTGCAAATCCATCTGATGAAGAGGATATTGTGCGTGTGCAGGACGATTTTGGCCGGTAATATGAGATAATATAATACTATGGAAAGCCTCTGAATCAGAGGCTTTTTTGTTGTGCAGGTGCCCTGTATTTCACGTGCCTGTTCTGAGGGCTATACCGCTGCGTTAAATTGCTGCTTACCTTTGCCCGAAACGGAATAGCTGCATCAAGATGAATTATTTTGGTTGTATACTTCAGCAGCACAAGCAAGCATTTTAACATTACAAACATTGGAAATACAGTACATACTTGAGTTAATCGGCACGTTCTTTTTCGCTATATCCGGGGCACTGGCGGTAGATAAGAAGGATCATGACTGGTTTGGGGCGGGGTTTACAGGTTTTATAACAGCTATAGGAGGTGGTACCCTGCGCGACATGCTCTTGGGCAGCTACCCGCTTGTATGGATCGGGGATGTACGGTTTCTCTATGCCATATTTGTGGGGATTCTGTTTGCAGCCATCTTCTACAAGTTATTGCTGCGGCTGCGGCGTACACTTCTGCTGTTCGATACACTGGGGATTTCGCTATTTACCATTGTAGGTACCGAGAAGGCATTAAGTCTTGGCGTAGATCCTGTTATAGCTGCTATCATGGGCATGTTTACAGCAGTTATGGGTGGTGTTATCCGGGATACCCTCACAAACGAGACGCCGGTTATCTTCCGGAAGGAAATTTATGCCAGTGCCTGCCTGGCTGGAGCTACTTTGTACATCTCGCTTGACTTTTTTGAAGTGCAACGTACGATCTGCTTTCTGACAGCAGTAGTGCTGATTATAGTTATAAGGCTGATGGCCATAAAGTACAACCTGAGTTTGCCTAAGTTTAACCGCCTGGGTTAGTGGCTCTTTTAAGGAATTTTATTAGGTGAACTTTTCGCTTGATTGTACCTTTGCAGCCGGAGCACTCTTTTTGCTCCGGTTTTAAATTCCTTGAAATGCAGTTAAGAATAACACTATGGGTGCTGGCACTGGCCATGCTGGCGGGTTGCTCAACATCCAGAAAGACAACTACTAGCCGTAATGGTAAAGTAGTTATAGTTGATGGAAAATCGGTACGGGTGGGCAGCATGGAGCGCAAAGATAATGGGCTGCACAAAGGATGGTATAAAAATCCGAATAACCCGCATCATCCAAATACGACAAATCCTGGGCATACCAAGCAGAAAGGCAAGGGCAAAGGCAAAGGGCACAAAAAGTAGCCTTCATCCGTCGTAGCCCTGTTATACTCAGGAGCTCCTCATGCGTATAAGCGACTATGATGGAAGCACAGAACACGCACTACAGTCGTACACCTCAGAGCGAAAAACTAAGGTGGGTTAACCACATGGTAAAGCTGATGGATAATCAGTTTCAGCTGCCTGGTACTAGGTTTCGTTTTGGGCTGGATCCTATACTTGGCTTATTGCCGGTTGCCGGCGATCTGGCTTCTTTTGGGATATCGGCCATGCTGGTCATGACCATGGCACGGCATGGGGCAAGCGGGAAGGTGGTTACGTTAATGCTTCTGAATATTGCACTGGATGCCCTTATCGGGAGTATTCCTATACTTGGCAATGTGTTCGACTTCTTTTTTAAGGCAAACCAGCGGAATATACGCCTGCTCAACAGCCATTATGCCGAGGGAAAGCACCAGGGTAGTGGCAAAGGCATTGTTGCTGCGGTACTAATCGGTATCGTTCTCCTGTTCATCCTGCTTTTGTGGGTACTATGGGAACTGGCAGAATGGGTTTACGGTCATCTGGCAGGAATCTTCTAACTATAGCCTGTTTAGCATAGTAGCGATTTCCACTGCCTTTAAGGCGCTTGTCTCCTTATCTTTTATTTCCAGCATAATGTCCATGTCCAGTCCTTCGGTTTCAGCCAGAAAATCGTGGAAAAGCTGTTCGGAGATGTGCTGTGTGTGCTTGCCTTTCCGCTCGGCAGGTGCCTGCGAACTATAGTCCATCATCAGGATACCATCACGGTCTGCCTGCCAGGTAGAAGCAGCTATTTCGACAGCTTCGCGCATGGGTTCTCCGTTGTTTACACACTCGTGGTGCAGGTTATCAAAAATAATAGGCATGCCGGTAAGTTCATGCAGCCGCAGGCAGTCCAGCAGGGTATAGGTGCGGTCATCGTTTTCTACGCAAAGGCGGGCTTTTACAGCATCGGGCAACAGGGCGTGGTACACTTCCGCAAACCGGCTGATAGCTGAAGCCTTGTCGCCGTATGCGCCGCCGCCATGTATCTGTAGTTTGGCTGTGGTGTCCAGTTCCATCAGGTTGAGTACACTTCCCTGGTATACAAGTTCGGCGATGCTGTTTTTTACCGTCTGTGGGTTGGGGGAGTTAAGCACTACAAACTGGTCGGGGTGCATGGAGATGCGCATGTGGTGCTGTTTGATATAAGCGCCCAGTTGCCGGAACTCCTCTTTGAAATGATCCTGCCAGTTGTATTGGTTTATCGCGTGTGAGGCAAAAGGCACCAGGTCAGAGGTAAGGCGGAAGAAGAGCAGGCCGTGCTGTACATTATACTCCAGAATACGCTGCAGGCAGGTAAGGTTTTGTGCCACTGTCTCGATAAGGCGTTCTTCGGAGTAAGAGGCTAGCCGGAAGGTTCTGGAAGAGATGCAGTCGAGGGATTGGTTAATGCAGGGGTAGCCTATTTTCATGGTCCGTAACTTTGCTTATGCTAACTTACGTGCCAACGTTTTGTTTGGCTGCCAGGGCAATTTTATTCGTAGCCGGTATTGTCTTTAAAGAAGCGGTTATAGTTGTTCTGCTCTTTCTTCAGGCGTTCCAGTTCCTGAAGTAGCTGTAGTTCCTGTAATTTTTTGAGTTCTTTCCCTTCTCTTGAGAAAAGCTCATACAGCAAACTGATGGGGGACATGATACTGGCTGGTGGCAATGGGGCGGGAGGTGCGGCTTCAGGAACCGGTACATAACCAGGGTTTTTTACATAGTTGGGTTCCGGCCGGTTCATGTTACGTAAGGCACGCTGTATCATTTCCTCCGACGGGCGGTTGGTCACTTCTACTTCACCCAGCAGCACACTGTCCTCCTGCAGCACAATTTTTACGCGTATTTCGGATACCGGCAGGCGTTGTGGCAGGTATAGTAGCGGTTTGTAGCCTACTGCACGTATCAACAGGGTGTCGTCGGGGGCTACATCTATCAGAAATTTACCTGCCTCATCCGAAATAACGGCTTTAGTGGTTCTGAAGCGGATAATGCCTGCACCCGGTACCGGTGTTTTTTTATCCGGCCCTAATACTGTACCGCTTATCCGTATGCTTTGCTGAGCCAGTGCAGGTACGCCGGCGAGCAGGAACAGCATACAAATAAAACCAAGTAAGGGCAGACTCCGGTGCATGTATCAGGTTGGTACAGAAGCAGGTTTGATTTACCTGTCTGTAATACGCCAAAGATGGTGAAAAAGTATACGAGCTCCAAAATTTACAGGCCAGGCTATAGTTGGAAGTAGCTGTTATGAAAAGCAAAAGCCTGCAACTATGTACGTTGCAGGCTTCGGTAAGCAGCTATAGTTAGCCCATATAAAATCAATTATCCTGGTAAGGAGTAAGCTTTTCTTTTTTCTTTTTGTCGGTGCCCTTTTTAGCATTCGTTTTGGATGTTTTAGATGGCTGCATATCGGCTGTAGTGCTGCCGGGAGATACGGTGTTGGTCGCATTGCTATTATCACCGCTGTTATTGTTACCACCACTGTTATTCCCATTACCACTGTTGCTGCCTCCAGCAGTGTTGCCATTATTGCTGTTACTGTTGGCATTCCCGTTATTGTTACCATTATTCCTGCTGGTGGCATACATCGAGTCTGCTGT
>DATBUF010000399.1:0-3307 GCA_036516435.1 Pontibacter sp. | reverse complement strand
GAGTGCATCGATAAGCTGGATACGCAGGCTTTCATGTATCTTCAGGACTCAACCCGGAAAAATGATTCTTTTATCACGTACATCCTGAAGCGCCCGGATAACCTTATTGTTAAAGTGAGTGTAGATGGCCGCGGTGACTGGACTTTAGACAAAGATAAACCAACCTACCCGGAGTATGAGGTAGGTGATCGGACATTTATTAATGTATACGAAATCCTTCCGGACAGCACCAAGCCAACCAGTGTAAAAAGGATCCTTTTCAACAAAGGGTACGGCTTCCTGTATGTAGGCTACTATAACGGTAAATCCCTGCAAATACTGTAATACGCTCTGGTTCCGGAACTCTGGAGCCCTGCCACATAAAACAGCCTCCACAAAAGCTATTCAGGCTTTTGTGGAGGCTGTGGCTTATACCTGAAATATGTTTCCAATATCTCGAAAAAGGTTGCTGGCATTTGCATTGATGCTGCTACAATTATGGTCTGTACAATGTACATCTCCAGCATCTGACCCGGACCCGAATCCTGGTACGGGAGGATCCATAACTAAAGGGAACGCTGAAATTATAGTTGTGATTGGCGATTCTATTGCTAAAGGTACAAATGAGCGGAGCGGGCTAAAGGGGCCTAATCCGCAGGGGGCTTTGCTAGAGTGGTTCGCCAATGAACTTTACACCATCACCTCTACCGATACCAAAACTGCTAATCACGGTTCCTGGCACCCTAGTCACGCCATCGAGTATAAGAAAAGAACAGGTAGAAATACCATCTTGATTGAACGCGCTTCAGGAGGGGCAGAGTGGTACCCACACAATGATACAAACAACTGGTATGTAACCGGGAATTTGTATACTCCCTTTATAAATGATGTGAAACAGGCTCTATCACGCTTTGGTGTTACACACGTGCGTACAGTATACATTATACTTGGCGTAAACGATGCGAGAGGCACCCAGTCCATAACAAACATCAAAATCGGTATGGATTCCCTACTAGAAAGATTGAATCATGATTTAAATATACCGGATATACGCATCATAAATATAGGCCAGGCAGAAAACGGTACGACGAACAGAGTGATGGATGTACGTAAACTAATTGATAATTCTGATGAGGCCTATGTATTTAGTGATGAACGGCAGCATGGGCTGGGCCTGGCGCAGCGTTATAAGAATGTAATGGTTGCGGATGACCTTGCCCGCTATAAAGGCTTGGGCCTTTACCATACAGACAATCTCCACCTTACCCAAGCCGGCAACAACTTTTTAGGCAATTATCTAGCCAGCAAACTATAGTTGCATCTGCTATTGCTCAACTTTAAGTTGCTGTAGTACTTCCAGCGCATTCTTTACGTGTTCCAGTGGTTTGGTCATCGAATTAAAGATATAGCGCACTGTGCCACTCCTGTCGATCACATACGTTACCCTGCCCGGAATAATGCCGAATTTGCGCGGCACACCGTATAAATTCCGAACTCTGCCACCCTGGTCGCTGAGCAGTACGAAAGGCAGGCGGTGGCTCTGTTCAAACTGCTCATGTGAGCCGGTGCTGTCTGAACTAATGCCTACTACTTCGGCACCATGCTCTTGAAAAACCTCGTACTGGTCGCGAAATTCACAGGCCTGTTTGGTGCAGCCGGGCGTGTTATCTTTAGGGTAAAAGTAGAGCACCACATGTTTTTCCTGCAGCTGCTCACTTAGCCGGAACAGTCCCCCGTCAGCTCGTAACAACTCAAAGTCAGGAGCTTTGTCTCCTACATTTACTTTCTGGTTCATCAGTATCTATAGTTTATACCTATATGTAACCGTGTATAGCTGTAAAGGTTGGCCCCTGCAGCTATTTCGGGTTACCGGAAGGGTAAAGTTAGCCTGTATTTTGGTATCAGGAAGGATAAAGAACATCTTTGCAGTTAAACTCAGCTTATGTCGCGCGTAAACATTATTATTCCGGCTTACAACGAGGAGTTGTCTATAGCAAGTGTAGTAGCTGCCATACCTGCTGCACTGGTAGATGAAATTATTGTGGTGAACAACAACTCTACTGACGCCACCGCCGGGAATGCCCGCGCAGCCGGAGCCACCGTGCTGCACGAGCCAACCCCCGGTTACGGAAACGCTTGCCTGAAGGGCATTGCCTATGCTGCTGCTAAACCAGCCGAAACCCGACCGGATATCATCGTCTTTATGGATGGCGATTACTCAGACTACCCGCACGAACTGCCCCTGCTGCTGCAGCCCATACAAGCTGGCACTGCCGAGATGGTCATCGGGTCGCGGGTGCTTGGGAAGCGTGAAAAGGGTTCGCTGCTGCCGCAGCAACTGTTTGGCAACTGGCTGGCAACCCAACTGCTACGCCTGTTCTACAGCGTAAACTATACCGACCTGGGTCCCTTCAGAGCCATAAAACTGAACACGCTCTTACACCTGGACATGCGCGACCGCACCTATGGCTGGACCGTGGAAATGCAGGCTAAAGCAGCTAAAAAGCAGGTGCCCTATGCCGAAGTACCGGTGTCTTACCGGAAGCGTATAGGTAAATCCAAAGTATCTGGTACAGTAAAAGGCAGCCTGCTTGCCGGCTATAAAATAATTTTAACGATATTGAGGTACATGTAGCACGCACAGCCCATGACGTTGACAGCAACTATAGTTATTGTAGTGTATAGTATTTGCCTGGGCTTCATTTTCTGCTACAGCCTGGTGCAGCTGCACCTTACCTGGCTATATCTGAAAAAGCCACGCCGTACCCCCACTCCAACTATAGTTAGCCAACAGTGGCCGCTTGTTACAGTACAGCTGCCGGTCTACAACGAGCGCTATGTGGTAGAACGCTTATTAGATGCAGTTCTCAGCTTCGACTACCCTCCCGAAAAACTACATATTCAGGTGCTGGACGATTCTACGGATGATACAACTGCCATTATCTCCCGTAAGCTCCAGTCGCTTGCCGGTAACAACATCCAGACAGACCACATCCGCAGAGACAGCCGCAGCGGGTTTAAGGCAGGTGCCCTGCAACATGGCCTACAAACTGCAAAAGGCGAGTTTATTGCTGTTTTTGATGCCGACTTTATACCTGCTCCCGATTTTCTGAAACAAACTATAGCTGCCTTTACCAGCCCCGAGACCGGCGTAGTGCAAACACGCTGGGGCCACCTGAACAAAACTTATTCGCTGCTTACGCGCCTGCAGGCATTCGGGCTGGATGCCCACTTCACCATCGAGCAGCAGGGGCGCAACAACGGCGGCTTCTTTATGAATTTTAACGGCACGGCAGGCGTATGGCGCAAAAGCTGCATACACGAGGCC
>DATBUF010000398.1:0-12313 GCA_036516435.1 Pontibacter sp. | reverse complement strand
AGGTGAAGGTTTGTGGTTGCAACCCCCTTTTTACTGCGATTATGGTTATAATATTATAGTTGGCGAGAAGGTGTTTTTCAACTTTAACTGCGTGGTGCTGGATGTAATGCCAGTAACAATTGGCAGCCGCACCCTATTCGGCCCAAATATGCAGATCTACACCGCCACGCATCCGCTAAACTATAAAGAACGCGCCAGGGGCCTGGAATCTGCCAAACCGATAACTATAGGCGAAGACGTCTGGGTAGGTGGCAGCGTAGTTATTTGCCCCGGCGTAACGATTGGCGACAGAAGCGTGATAGGCGCAGGCAGCGTGGTAACCAGAGATATTCCGGCTGGTGTGTTTGCGGCGGGCAACCCGTGCAGGGTTATCCGGGAGTTAGAGCAATAATCTATAGTTTACTGCTGTACTTTATAGGTGCGTTTGATCTGCACTGGTGTTTTCCCTTTATAGATTCTTCCGGTTTTGGTATCAGCACGATATAGATAATAACGGTACGCATCATAATCTATGTAGTAGCCGGTTTCGGGATCATAGACTTTGCTTAAGTTTGGGTAATGCCACAGACCTGAATCTGGATCTGGAACATGGGTTTTGGAAGCATCTACAGCATTAGGCATTGGTACGGCACTGGCAGCATCTTCCGGAGCATCCGGAGAAGTTGTCCAGCGCAGTTTGGCAGTCTCTCCTTTCTTAAACAGCTCGAATTTAGCTACAAAGCTGCGTTGTGTATCAGATTGTGCCTTAGCAGTAAAGCAGATCAGAAGTATGAAGGCGGAGGCGAAGAGCTTAAGATGTCTCATAAACTATAGATTGGTTTCCTGAATATATACTTGTAAATCCGGGTCATGTTAGCTTAAGTATAGTAAGTATAATCTACAAGATAAAAAGAGCCTTTTGCGGCAACAAAAGGCTCTTTAAGTATGGCCTAAAGCTATAGTTGTCAGGATTTGGCAGGAGCAGGGGTAAACTTAACAACTTTGTTATTTACAGGTGCTACAGTGCGTAGGTACTGGTAAATGGCACGCAGGTCTTCCTCCTTCATCCCGGCATACATTACCCACGGCATAATAGAGTTAAAGTCGTTGGGGCCGAGTTTACGCGCTGCCTCTTCAGGTTCCAGGTGCTGTTTAAAGAGGTTCACGAAGGCAGCCTCACTCCATTTGCCTATGCCTGTTTCGGGGTCAGGCGTGATGTTGGCGGTACGCAATACAGCACCGGTCGGCAGCTGGAACTCCGATCCGCCGGCCAGGTATTTTCCCTCAATGGGTTTGCCTTTGTCGGTAGGAGTGTGGCATTCGGCGCAGGAGGCTACGGTAAACAGGTACTTGCCTTTCGATACCTGATCATCCAGTACGGGCTCTGCTTTGGCAGTTGGTGTGGCCGGCATTGTGCGCAGGATCAGGTTCATCGGGAAGTCAGGGTCCGACTTTGGTACTTCGTGCCTGATTGGGGCAAGTGTGCGGATGTAAGCGATAATGGCATAAATATCCTGTTCCTGCATCTGGCTATACGCCTTGTAGGGCATCAGCGGAAAAAGCGGATCTCCGTTTTTACTTACCCCGGATGTAATGGCACGATACACTTCTCCGTCTGTCCAGGCGCCTATGCCTGTGGCTTTATCAGAGGTGATGTTTCTGGCATAAAATACCCCCGGAAACCCCATCGAGTGGTCGAAACGGTCGCCGCCTTTCCCTTCCGTGCCCGGTGCAATCGGCCCTGAGAATTGCGAAAAGTCGCGGGTAGAGTGGCAGTCGATACAGACCGCTACGTGGTTGGCCAGGTATTCGCCGCGGGCTACCAAAGCCGGAGTTCTTTTAATGGTGATAGTAGGGGCAGCATCCACGTTCGGGAAGGCATACTGCATGTAGATGATTCCAGCGGCTATGATAGCCACTATAGCTACCACGGTATAGCCGGCTATTTTTAATACTTTTTTCATAGGTTCAGGTCTCGGGGTACTGGATAATTGTTTGTTGTTATTGTGTAATTTTGCTATAAATTATAACTAATGCAATCACAATATCCCGTAAACGCTATCCTTTTTAGTGGAGGTTCTTCTGCATATGGTAGACACAAATAAAAAAGCCGCAGATGTAGCTCCGCGGCTTCCTGTAAACTATAGTTCTAAGCTGTTGATGAGTAACAGGAGGGTGGCTACCTTAAATACTCAGATTCAGGGAATGGTAACTGTAAAGGTTACTGCCAGCGAAGAATTAGTGCCTGCATCTACCCGGTATGTCTCGCCTTCCCAGTAACCGTATATTCTGGCTGCACCCGGGTAAATAAGTAAATAGGCCGTATCTCCCGACTTAAATCCATGCTGACTCTTGAGGGTTTCTATAGTTATGGATGGGAGTAACTGCAGGTTTTTCTCTCCTGTAGAGGTAAATCCGTTGCTACTGCGGTGCAGGTATTTTGCTTCTGAAAGCTGTGGTGTGTTGCCCAGATACGTTACCAGGGTAAACTCTTTACCAACCGGCACAGCTTCGCTCAACGTTACATCGGCCCTGATAGCAGTGTTTTGATGCACATAAACCTCTGCCCTGTCTACATAAAAGGATGGTGCACGCGAAATCGGGAAATTGAGGGTAGCCTGCTCTTCACGAAAATCAAAGTCCTTTTTATAGTGGATGTTAAAGCCAGGTTTTGAAATAGTATACGTCCATTTTCCATACGGCACATTTTCTATGGTATAAAATCCATTAGCATCGGTACTTGCTTCCAGGCTAAGCCCATTTCCCAGCACATGCACCGTTACCTTACCGGCAGGCTGAGGTTCGTTAAACTCGTTGTAAACAGTTACATGTCCGCTTATAGTGCCACGCTGCACGGGTGCGTAGTGGGTTGTGTCTGAGCAACTCGCCAATATAAGTACAAGCGCTGTTAAGAGTGTGTAAGCCTGTTTCATGCGTTTATAGTTGGAGGTAAACTCAGGTTGTAAAAGTAGGAAACATAGATCAGTTACAAACTATATTCGGGCGGTTTAATACCGAAATGATGCCATAAAAAAGCCGGAGATCTTTTCAGGTCTCCGGCTTTCTGCGTTGTTGGTGAGGCTTACTTAAAAGTATTCTTGCTGTCTACAATCTTAACATCTGTAACATTCAGCTTATAGTTGGCAATGATGTCATCTTCAGCCAGTACTTCTTTTGGCAGACCTTCCTTCACCAGGTTAGAGTAGCTCATAGGCGAGGGTGTGTTGTTGAGCAGGGCCTGTCGCAGCGGTTCGGCTTCGCTGTCGTCGGTAACTATCGTGATGTACATATTTTGCACATCCCAATACTTTTTCACGGCAGCGTTTACCTGGTCTACAGTCAGGTTGGCCAGCAGTTGGTCCATTTCCTTCAGGTAATCTTCGCGGCCATAAAAGCGGGAGTCCATTAAAAAGCCCAATTGCTTCTCTTCGGTCTGAGCGTACAGTTTCATGTAAGAGCGCAGGAACTTGCGGGTCAGTTCAAACTCTTCGGCTGTCATGCCATTTTTGATCAGGTTTTCAACTTCGCGCATCGCCAGTCGCAACGCAAAGTGTGCGTGGCCAACTGTAATGTCCTTCAGTTCCGGGTATTGCTGTTTCAGGCCTTCGGCAATCTGTACTGGTCTTATCCAGAGGGCAAAGTAGTTGGACGTGCGCGGCACACCCGGGTTCGGCAACTGGAAACTTCCGCCCTGGTCGTACCACTCAATGTAAGCGTAGTCGCCATAGTTCATGGAGCGGGTTGTCCGGATTTTGTCGTATAGTTTGCCGTAGCTCTTGCGGTGCTCGCCCAGGAAAGAGTTGGCTACCATTAAAGCGGCAAAATCATCGGCAGAGCGCGTTACAGGCATCGGGGTACCTGTAAAAATAGCAGATCCCAGGGCATCGCTTTTCTGGATGATCTCTACCTGCACTCCTTTGGGCTTGTTTGGCTGGCCTGCCACCGGAATGCTTGGTGTAACTTCGGATAACTGGGCTACATCGGCTTTCAGCTTGTTCAGGAACTCGTCGCTATAGTTGCCGGCCACGCCGATCATCACATTGTTGTGCGTAAACAGGTTGTGCCAGTGGTTTTTTACATCCTCCAAGGAAATGTTTTTCACGCTGGCTGAGGTGCCTTCCACCAGATGCTGGTAATTGGTACCTCTGAACAACAGGTCTTCCAGTGCTTTTTTGCTGTACTCTTCATCCGAGGAGGCCCGGATTACCTGATCTACAAAGTTCTGCTGGTTCGAGATTACACGTTTAAAGTCATCCTCGGCAAAGGCAGGCTGCAGCAGCAAACCACGTACAATCGGGTAAAAATCATTCAGAAAATCGCGGTGAACGGCAAACGTAAAAGTGGTTACTTCTTTGTCTACGTTGGTGCCATAGCCCGCAGCCCATGGGTATATTTTCTCCCGTATCTGTGTAATGGTCATGTCCCGGGTGCCGCTGTTCGTGATCATCTGCGCGGTGGTGTACGTCAGGCCCTCTTTCCCCTTAGGGTCAGCCATGGAGCCGTTCTTGAACATCAGTTTGATGATGACCTTGTTTGATTGCGGGTTCTGGAGTTCTACAATTTTACCCGGACCAAAGGCTGTGTTGGCATCGAATGCCGCAGGTGCGGCCTCAGTAGTGGTGGCAGTATCGGTTGTGGTTTGGGATGCCTGCGGCTGTTTGGTGCACGCGGCAGCAAGCAGGGCAACAGGCAGTATGTAGGCAGCTATTTTTTTCATCTTTTCTTTCTCTAAATCTGGTTAACGATGGGCTTACTTTACCTGTGCCTTTTCGGTGGGAGAGATGGTGCCAACAGTAAGCGTAGCTGGTGTAAAGTACTTTTTGGCTACATCCATCAGGTCTTTTGCAGTAACAGTGTCGTACACAGCATACAGGTTGTTGATGGCTTCCGGGTTGCCAGTGAGCCAGATGTACTGCGACAGGGCATTGGCAATGGCATCGGGGCTGTCCATGCTCATGGCAAAGCTGTACTTGATGCGCGATTTGGTGTCAGCGATCTTCTTGGCGTCTATCGGCTTGGTCTTGGCATCGTTCAGCACGCGCATGATCTCGTCTTTTACATACTGCAGGTCGTTGGCATTTACCACCGATGCAGAGTAAGAAACCAGGTTCGGATCGCGGGAGAACTGTGGGCCACCGCTTATGAAGCGTGCTTTCTGCTCCTGCACCACCAGCTTGCGGTACAGGTCTGAGTTCTGCGAGAAAAGGATGTTGGAAAGAATGCTGAGGGCTGGCAGGTCTTTGCTGTTGTCGGAGAAAGCCGGTCCTTTAAAAGCCAGGGTTAAATAAGGCGGAAAGCCCTGCTGCTGCACGTGTGCATAGCGGGTTTTCGTCTGCTTTGGCTCGGTAGCTATAGTTGGTTTATAGTTGCCGCGTTTCCAGTCGCCGAAGTATTGTTGTGCCAGGTTGTTTACGCGCTCCGGTGTTACATCGCCTACTACCAGTATGGTGGCATATTCCGGGCGGTAGAAGCGGTCGAAGAATGTAAGCGAGTAGTCGTATTGGTTTGGCATGTCTACCACGTCTTCAAAAAAGCCCATGGTGGTGTGCGCGTAGGTGTGTTTGGTGAAGGCAGTGCTTACCAGCTTTTCGTACAGCTGCTGGTAGGGACTGGCAGAGTTCTTCGTGTACTCTCCTTTCACGGCTCCGGCTTCGGTTTTAAAGTCGTGCACGCTGTACTTCAGGTTCTGGAAGCGGTCTGCCTCAATCTCGAACATTTTGTCCAGCATATCGGCATTTCCTGTCATGTGGTACAGGGTACGGTCTATGCTGGTGTTGGCATTGGCGGCAGCGCCCATTTCCTTCATGATGTCGCCATATAGTTCTTTGCTGTACTTGTCGGTACCCCGGAACATCATATGCTCGAAGAAGTGGGCAAAGCCCGTTTTACCTTTCTCCACTTCCTCGCGCGAGCCCGCCCGCACTACAATGTAAAAAGCAGCTATACCCGGGCTGTTGTATGGCACCGTTACCACGTTCAGGCCATTGGCTAATTTTTTCTGATGAATAGGGTAGGGCAGGATCTTACTGCGCTGGCTGCTTTGCTGCGCCATCACCATCGATACGGCAAAGAGCAGCAACAGGAGCAGGGCTACTATCTTGTTTCTCATGTTTATAGTTTTAGTGTGTTAATGTTTGGGTATGTACGGTTGTTGAAGATATAAATATAGCAGATAAGCATTTTAAGCCCAAACTGACCCGGCAGGCACTCTACGAAATAGGGTAGCGGCACAAAAAAGCCCCGCCTGACAGGGCGGGGCTTTTGCACAAGAACGGCTTTACTAAGCGAGCTCTTTTGGTTTTTCTTCTGTTGGCAGTTCATCTACCAGTTCGGGATTTGTTGTTTCTACAATGCCTGTTTCCGGTTGTATGTTCAGCTCACCTTCCCAGCGGGCTACTACGGCTGTGGCAAGGCAGTTACCGGTCACGTTTACAGAAGTACGGGCCATGTCCATCAGCTCATCTATACCAAGTATAGCAAACACCGGCCACACAGGCAGGTCGAAAGAAGCTACGGTACCTAACAATATAACAAGCGATGCTCTTGGTACACCGGCTACTCCTTTGCTGGTCAGCATCAGGGTAAACACCATTACCAACTGCTGCTCCCAGGTAAGCGGAATACCGGCTGCCTGCGCCACAAACACTGCCGCCAGCGCCAGGTACAAGGTAGTACCATCCAGGTTAAAACTATAGCCGGTCGGCATTACGAAGGCCACAATCTTACGCGGAACACCTAACTTCTCCATTTCTTCCATAGCGCGTGGCAGGGCCGCCTCAGAGCTGGTGGTTGCAAATGCAATAGAAACCGGTCCTGAGATTGCTTTCAGGAAGCGGATAACCGGAACGCGCGCGATAAGGGCAACCGGCAGTAACACCAGCAGCATAAAAGCTAAAAGGGCTACATACAGCGTGGCAAGCAGGTGGAAGAGGTTTACCAGAATGCCCAGCCCCATATGGCCAACAGTATAGGCAATAGCTGCGCCCACACCCACCGGGGCAAAGTACATAATGATCTTCGTGAACTTGAACATGGTCTCTGCAAGACTTTCGCAGAAATCGATCATTGGTTTACGCTTCTTCTCGCTTACCATGGCAAGCGCAATACCAAAGATTACGCTGAATACCACTATTTGAAGTACCTGCCCCTCGGCTACCGATTTGGCAATATTTTCCGGGAAAACGTGCAGGATAATATCGGTCACTGTCTGCTTGGCTGCAGGAGTAATTTCTTCGTTCACCTCGGCCAGGTTCATGCTGATGCCCTCGCCTGCCTTGCTGATGTTGATAGCTGCCAGACCGATGAAAAGGGCAAGGGTCGTCACGATCTCGAAGTACACCAGCGACTTCCAGCCCATGCTGCCTACCTGTTTCAGGTTAGAGTGCCCGGCTATACCTACTACCAGTGTAGCAAACAGCAGGGGAGCAATAATGGTCTTGATCAGTTTCAGGAAGACCTTGCTGAGCACGTTCAGGTTCTGACCAATCTCCGGGAAGTCGTAGCCTATGTTAGCGCCCACTACCATGCTGATCAGGATCCAGCTGGTGAGAGACTTTTTCTGGATGCCGTAGAGCACAAGTACGCCTATACCCGCCCAACGGATCACGCGTATGGCATCAGCAGAGAGATTGATGAAGGCGTAATACTGCAATACGGTAATGAGAGCCACTATCGTAATGCTTAGCAGCGCAGCCAACGGAATAAAGGATTTCTTCATAAAATAAGAGAAGTAAGGCTTTCGGCCCCGGCATACACCACAGCCTCAGCAGGTTCAGAGATGACAAAAGCAACTTTAAGCTATTGACACACCTCTTAAAATTTAGCAAATATAAACAGATGGCGTACAATGCCAATGCCCTTGCAGTAAGAATTTTGCATGCGGGCGCTGCCATAGCGGCTGCATCTTATGTAAGAGTTAATCAGTATATTGAGGCGTAACAACCCGACCAACTTTATGCTGACATGGCGCATCGAGGCGCTGCACCTCAAACTGAAATACACCTGGCGCATTGCCCGTAATGCCAGCGACGAAAAGCTTAACTTCCTGATACAGGTATCGGACGGCAACTATAGCGGCTTCGGGGAGGCAGCTCCTAACATACGCTATGGCGAAACCCCCGACCTGCTGCTGCAACAATACCAGGTGCTGCTGATGGCAGGTTTAGGCAGTGTAAAGTCTATGGAGGAGCTGTTGCAGTTGCTTACCGAACATACGCCTGTTAACGCCTTGCGCTTTGCCATAGAAGCAGCCTACCTGCATTACTATTGCCAGGTAAACAAAATTGCAGTACATCAGTTGCTGGGGCAACAGCAGCCGGTGCAGCAGGCCACGTGCTTCTCCCTCCCGATTATGGAGCCCGGTCATGTAGCAGGTTTTATTGCACAGCACCGTTTGCAGCGCTTCCCTTACCTGAAGGTAAAGGTAAACAGCGAGCAGGGACCGGACCTGCTGCAGGAAGTACTTAAGGCAGTTGAGAAGCCTGTTGTGCTGGACGGGAACGAAAGCTGGAAAGACCCTGACGAGCTCCTTCGTTTTCTGCAAACTATAGACCGGCAGCGCGTGCTGTTTATAGAGCAGCCCATGCCCGCCTCTGAGGCAACTGCCTATGCCCACCTGAAGCCCCTGACACCTGTTCCCCTGATAGCCGACGAGTCTGTAACCGATGAAGCCGACTTTGAATTGCTGCGACAGGAGTTTCATGGGGTGAATATAAAGTTGATGAAAGCAGGCGGGTACCTGAATGCGGTGCGGTTGTTGCAGGAGGTGCGCAAACAGGGGATGATGGCTATGCTCGGGTGCATGGTTGAAACAACGCTGGGGATCTGGTGTGCCATGCAGTTCAGCGCCGCCTTCGACTTTGTTGACCTGGACGGCTTTATGATTATCGAGGATGAGCCGTTTAAACTGGTGCGCGAGGAGGAGGGTATTTTGTACCTGAAGTAGGTGATTGCTGGTTGTTAGTTGTTAATTGTTGAAGGTTGAATTGTTAAATGGTCGGTTGCCTGCTGTTACTAACAACCAAAAACTAACAACTATAGACTGCTCTTGCGTGAGGGATGGAGCGGTTGTCTGAGCTCCTATAGTTGGGCACCAACTATAGAGCGAGCCGCGAGAGCCCGACGGTTGTGCCGGCACGCCCAACTATAACTATAGCTCCATACAGTCAGGCAACTTAAGTCCGAACTATAGACAATGCTCAACTATAAACCTGCACCTTTTTTGCAGGAATGCAGCTTTTCTGAAACTTATTTATAAAAATACTGTTAATGTGTTTGTACATTAAATGTATGTACATATATTTGCAGCATCATTCATGTTTGTGATGAAGATAGAAGACGAAATTAAACAAAGCGCTTTTAAAAGCGAGTACCATAAAGCTTACATTAACCTGTTGTTTACCTCTAACTGGTTACAGCAGGAGCAGAGCCAGCTATTTAAGCCGTTTGGCGTGACACTTCCGCAGTATAACGTGTTACGCATACTGCGCGGGCAATACCCGAAACCGGCTACCGTTACCCTGCTGATCGAGCGCATGCTGGATAAAACATCGAACGCATCGCGCATAGTGGATAAGCTGGAAGCCAAAGAGCTGGTAACACGCAAGCAATGCCCCAACGACCGCCGCACCGTAGATGTGCTGATTACGGAGAAAGGGCTTGCGTTGCTGAAGGAAATGGATGCCCTGGACGATGAATCGAAGCCCGGCCTGCGCAACCTGACAGACGACGAACTGAAAGAGCTTAACCGCCTGCTGGATAAAACCAGAGATTAATAAAGTAACCAACACATAACCTATAATAAGTAAGATGAAAAAAGTAGCAATTCTTGCATCACTTGCCGGCGCCCTGATGATGACGGCCTATGCTGGCAATACAACTAAAACCGAAACTGCTGTAGCCACTACTGAAGTAGCTGCGCCAGCTAAAGGCCGTGTTTACAACGCTGTAATCGACAAGAGCGAGATTAAGTGGAATGGTAAAAAAGTTACCGGTGAGCATTACGGTGCTATTGGCCTGAAGAGCGGTAACCTGACCATCGACAAGAACAAAGTAACGGGTGGTAAATTCGTGATCGACATGAACGCGATTACTGTGGAAGACATTAAGGATGCTGAATACAACGGCAAACTGGTAGGCCACCTGAAGTCTGATGATTTCTTTGGTGTAGAGAAATTCCCGACTGCTACATTCGAGATCAAGGCGCTTGCCCCGATTGCGAAAGCTGCTGCCGGCCAGCCAAACTATAAAGTAAACGGTCTGCTTACTATTAAAGGCATCACAAAGCCAGTGCAATTCCCGGCTACTATTACTGTAAAAGACGGTGTAGCAACTGCTAAAGCTGATGTAACTGTAAACCGCGCACAGTACGATGTAAAGTATGGTTCTGAGTCGTTCTTTGGTAGCCTTGGCGACAAAGCGATTATGGATGATTTTACGGTATCATTTAACGTAACTGCAAAGCAGTAATCCAACGTAGATAATTAAGGTTTTGATTCCGCCCCGGTGCCCTTTGTAGCGCCGGGGCGGTTTTCTTTTGGGCTGAACTATAGTCTGCTTACCTTTGGGTAAACCTATACTTTATACTTATGCGCTCAGTTTATACTTTCGCCGTTATGCTTCTGCTCTTTTGGGGCATGATAGCCTGCCAGCAGCAAATACCATCGGCACAGGAGATTGTAGACAAAGCCATAGCGGCACATGGCGGAAAGAAGTATGACAAGGGCATTATCCAGTTCCGGCTGCGCGACAAACTATACCGCTCGCTGCGCGACAATGGCGCTTTCGTATACAGCCGCACCTTTACAGACTCTACAGGCCAGCGTGTGCACGATGTGTTGCGCAACAGCGGCTTCACCCGAACTATAAACTACGCAGAAATAAACCTGCCGGAAGAGCGGAAAAAGGCTTTCAGCAACTCTGTGAACTCGGTCATCTACTTTGCGCTGCTGCCCTACTTTTTAAACGATGCAGCCGTGCAGAAGCAGTACCTGGGCGAGGCAACTATAAAAGGGGAGCCTTACTATAAAGTGAAAGTCACGTTCACTGCCGAAAACGGTGGCGAAGACCACGAAGATGAATACGTGTACTGGTTCCATCAGCAGCGCCACACCATGGATTACCTGGCCTATAATTTTAGAGAAGACGATGGAAGTACAGGCACCCGTTTCCGCGAAGCCATAAACCCGCGAACTATAGGCGGCATCTGCTTCCAGGACTATAGCAACTATACCTCCGAAGAAAAAGATTTCCGGATAGAAAACTACGACAAGGCTTTTGAGTCCGGCAAGCTGAAGAAAGTATCGGATATAAACCTGGAAGAGGTTCAGGTAAGGGGGTTGCCGGAGTAAATTATGAGTAATTGTAGTTTGAAAGAAGTGGTGCCACAAAGGAGAGTCTTTGATAGTTAATCACTCATTCACTCAACCACTCATTCAAAATTACTCCACCTCAAACTCCTTTGGCAGCTCCACCGGTAGCGGCTTGTTGCGGTTGCGGATCTGCTGCAGGTAACTGTCAATGTCGGCTTTATACTCCAGGTGGTAATCTTCGTGCAGGTTTTTGCGGATGAGCTGTATGGTTTTGAGTAGCAGCCGCGCAGTTGAAGTATAAAATACCTTATAGTAGCTGTCGAACTGGCCGGTATAGTTACGAAAGATGATGTCCAGCGTATACAGGTGCAGTTCCACTTCGCCTTTCTTGTCTTTGGTGATGCGCTTGAACAGGGCAATCTCTTTTATGGCTTTGCGCAATGCTTTAGCTAAGGCTTTGGTCAGGCTGCGACCAGTGGCATTCAGGAGCAGTTCGTGTATGGTGTCCTGGCTGCGCTCCTGCAATTCTTCTAACGCTATTTCCCCCAGCTCATAGGCGAACATGTCGTATAGCTCGGCATCGCGGCGCACAGCTTTCAGTAGCAGGGCTTCCTTATCTTTCTCGCTGAGTTGTTTAATGGCTTTTTTGAAGGATGCAGATGGTGCAGGCATCGGACAAACTATAAGTTAAATGTATATCGCTGCAAAGGTACGGATTTCAGCGGGCTGGGTAAATCTATAATAATAAGTCCACAAGTCTAATAGCTGCGTACTTCGTTGCAGGACAGGGTAAAGCAGACTACTTAATAATCCAAAACTATTTATAGGTGAACAGTTTGAATATTTACGAACAATTCGTAATATTACGATAAGTTCGTAATACTTGTGCCTCATGAATCAACGATTTGCTCAATGAGTATCATTATTATTTCTTGAGAGAGAGCAATATTGTAGCTGATAGGTACTATGGTGCTTTTTAAAAGAGATTAGTTCACCCTAAAAAAACTGAAGTATGAAAATCAAAC
>DATBUF010000397.1:0-3654 GCA_036516435.1 Pontibacter sp. | reverse complement strand
ACGCTAAACTTTTAACTCTTACAGCTATCTTTGCAGGACTACGAACTATAGATCATGGCGAAACCAAAACCAAAGCAGAAACAAAAACCAACCGAGAACTTTAACATAGTTGCCACTACACTGGCCGGACTGGAAGAAGTGCTGGCTGAAGAACTACGCGCACTCGAGATGGAGTATGTGAAGGTCGGGAACCGGGTGGTAACCTGCTCTGGTAATTTGCGCCAGCTCTACGAAGCCAATTTGTGGTGCCGTACTGCTATTCGTATTCTGAAACCGATCCGGAATTTTAAAGCCCGCAACGAAGACGACCTGTACGAACAGGTGCAGAAAACAGACTGGAGCGAGTACCTGGACCTGGACCAGACTTTCGCTATTGATGCGGTGGTTAGCCATTCTACCTTCGAGCACTCGCTGTTTGTGGCCCAGTTAACCAAAGATGCTATAGTTGATCAGTTCCGTAAAAAAACCGGTGAGCGCCCGTCTGTAGACCGTATTCGTCCGGATATACGCCTGAACCTGCACATGCACGAAAACATGGTGACGCTGTCGCTGGATTCGTCGGGCGACTCGCTGCACCGCCGTGGCTATCGCCTGCAAACCAACGTGGCTCCGTTAAACGAAGTACTGGCTGCAGGCATCATTTCGCTGAGTGGCTGGGATAAGAAATCTACGTTTGTAGACCCGATGGCCGGCTCCGGAACGTTCCTAATCGAGGCCGCTTTAATGGCACAGAACATTGCTCCAGGCCTGTTCCGCCGCGACCCGTATGGTTTCGAGAAATGGAAAGACTACAACGAGGAGTTGTTTGAGATGGTATGGCGCACCGCCGAAGCCAAGGAGAAACGCGAGCCACAAGCCGAGATCATCGGGTACGATATTGACCCGGATTATGTGGAAGCCGCCCGTACTAACATCGGCAATGCCGGATTGGAGCACGTGATAAAAGTAGAAGAAGCCGACTTCTTTAAAACCAAAGCTACTACGGCACAGGGTGTTGTAGTTATGAACCCGCCTTACAACGAGCGTATTCTGTCTGACGACATCTTTGAACTATACAAGCACATCGGCGACACGCTGAAGAACAACTACCAGGGCTACGATGCCTTTGTGTTTACCGGTAACCTGGAAGCTGCCAAAACGATAGGCCTACGCGCCTCGCGCCGCATCCCGCTCTACAACGGCGCCATCGACTGCCGCCTGCTGAAGTATGAGTTGTATAGTGGCAGCAGGAGAGAGGAGAGAGAGTAGCAAGCACTTTTCACCAGCCTGTTGTTTTTGGACATGAATATCGAAGTAACCCCACCCAGTAGGGAGTGCTACTTTTGTAAACTATAGCTTGTAGTTGTATTCTCTTAATATAACCCACACCGTACTGCTAAAAGCCGATGCGTTGTCAGTTTACTTGCTGAAGGCATATTTTAGGCCCAGGCTATAGTTGTGCGGCAGGCTCTTTAGCAGCAGCAGCTGGTTTAGCTCAGCATAAAACGATAGCTTGCCCGAAGGTTTGTACTCGAAACCCAGACCGGGGTTGATAGGAAAACCTGCCAGAAAACTGCTCTCGCTGTTCTGCTCTTCTATCCAGTCGACTTTTGCATAGCCAAGCGCGAAAAAGCTGGATGCCAGATATGCGTTCAGGTTGCTTGTTTTTACAAAATCGTATTGGTAGCTGGTAATAAGCATGCAGGTTAGGGTGTTAACGTCTTCTGCCTTGTGGGTGGCATAGTTCAGGCCAAAACGCAGCGAGCTACGGCCGCCTCTTGAAAAGTAATACTGCGCACCCACTTCATAGTTCAACGAGGGGCCAACGGTAACATCTTTTAATTTATAGTTGCTTAGCTGGGCATAGGCCAGCCAGTAAGCGTCTTTGCGTACCATGGCGGTGTTCTGACTGTAATAACTAACACTCCCATTGGTGTAAGCCAGCACCAGGGCTGCAAGATCCTGTTCTTTTAGCTTCGTCTGCTGTATTCTGTCAGCCAGGTCAACTCTGTCCTGCAGCAGCGTCATCAGCACGCCTACATAACGGTTGTCTTTTTGTTTATAGTCTTTGCCATCTATCCTGATAACTTTCTCGTTATTTTCAAGCAGATGCACCTGCCCGTCTTTGGCTATGTAAAATTCCGGCGAAGGTGTTTCGCGCTTCAGCAGGCTAATTTTATCGGTATCAACAAGTAGCTGAAACACGAGTGGGTTTGTGTTAAAAGGTAACACAACAAAGCGCCTGCTGTCGGCTAACTGTATTTCGGCCACTTCAGTCGCTTTATATGTGCTTTTAGTTTTGTCGGTACCCTGGAGCAGGATTTCCGAGGGATTATCATAAAAGTGGGTGATGGAGCCGCTCAGTTCCTGACCATTGTTAAGTATAAGCCTGCCCTGTTCAGATTGTATTTGGGCAAAACAGGAACTGACGTTCAGCAGCAGCAGCAGTGCCAGCAGTAAAAGTCTGTTTGTCATAAAAAAGGTGGGGGAGTAAGAAAATAGAATAGCTAAGGGTATGTTTTAAATCAGGAGTTTATAGTTTAAAATCACCTTAAATATAGTACATATATCCTGAACGGAAAATACAGAAAGAGCGCCCATCTCTGGGCGCTCTTTCTGTAAACTATAGTTTAGCAGTATGTTATATCCTTCTGATCTGTGCGCCAATAGCGTTCAGGCGGCCGTCGATGTTCTGGTAGCCGCGGTCGATCTGCTCTACGTTGTCGATGATGCTGGTGCCTTCAGCGGAAAGCGCCGCAATGAGCAGGGCCACACCGGCACGAATATCCGGGGACGTCATGCGGATGCCGCGTAACGGAATGTTGTTGTTATGGCCGATGACAGTAGCGCGGTGTGGATCACAAAGAATGATCTGGGCACCCATGTCTATTAGCTTGTCTACAAAGAACAGGCGGCTCTCGAACATTTTCTGGTGAATGAGTGCTGTGCCTTTTGCCTGTGTGGCTACTACCAGGGCCACGCTCAGCAGGTCAGGTGTTAAGCCCGGCCAGGTATGGTCCGATATGTTCAGGATGCTGCCGTCAATATAGGTATCTATCTCGTAATGGTCCTGTGCCGGAACGTAAATATCGTCGCCACGGAACTCCATTTTGATACCCAGGCGCTTGAAAGTATCTGGTATCAGGCCCAACTCTGGTATCTGGCAATCTTTTATAGTTATCTCGGAACCGGTCATGGCAGCAAGGCCAATAAACGAGCCGATCTCGATCATATCCGGCAGCATGCGGTGCTCGGTGCCACCTAATTTTTCAACGCCTTCAATTACCAGCAGGTTAGAGCCGATGCCGCTTATTTTAGCACCCATGCGGTTCAGCATGCGGCAAAGCTGCTGCACATAAGGTTCGCAGGCTGCGTTGTAAATAGTGGTTGTGCCTTCGGCCAGCACAGCAGCCATCAGTATGTTGGCTGTACCTGTTACAGATGCCTCATCCAGAAGCATGTAAGTACCTTTCAGTCTGTCAGCGGTTACACTATAAAAGTCGTCAGAAGCATTGTATTCGAACTTTGCACCTAGCTTTTCAAATCCTTCGAAGTGAGTATCCAGCCGGCGACGGCCAATTTTATCGCCACCCGGCTTCGGCATTTTAGACTTGCCAAAACGTGCCAGCATTGGGCCCACGATCATCACCGAACCACGAATGGCACGGCCTTGCG
>DATBUF010000396.1:0-2253 GCA_036516435.1 Pontibacter sp. | reverse complement strand
AGTATGAACATGATCATTAAAGGTATATCGCTCAGACCCATGGTTTTGAGAACCTCGGCCCCGTTAATAGCCAGTATAAGCCCCAGGTTGGTCCAGTTAAAGTAGGCTACAAACTGCGCTGCAAAAAACACCAGCACAATGTAAGAACCCAGCGTTTCCATAGATTTAGACATGCCGCGCATTACGTCGCTGTCGTTGCGGATGGTTCTGGCGCCGATGCCGTAGGCAATACCCGCTATACCCGCCAGCAGGAAAATAAAGGCCACAATGCCCGACATAAACGGCGAATTCAGGATCTCGCTCGTCTCCGGGTTACGCAGGTAGCCATCTTCGGGCAGCAATCCACCCAGTATAAAGGCACTCATCAGCAGCACCGCTATCGTGGCGTACAGTATACCACGTTTCTCCTGCGGGTTAAGGTGGTCTATGTTTTCCGGTTTCTCGTCGCCGTTATATTCTCCAAGGCGCGGAATTACGATCTTTTCGGTTACCCAGGTGCCTAGCGCCGCGATCAGGAAGGTAGATACAAACATGAAGTAGTAATTGGCTGCAGGGTTCACCACATAGTTCGGGTCAATGATTTTAGCCGCTTCGGTAGAAAGACCGGCCAGCAGCGGATCGACAGTGCCCAGCAACAGGTTAGCGCTATACCCACCTGAAACACCGGCAAAAGCAGCTGCCAGGCCCGCCAGCGGATGACGCCCGGCTGCCAGGAAAATAACCGCCGCTAATGGCACCAGCAGCACATAGCCCACCTCAGATGCGGTATTCGACATAACACCTGCGAAAACGATCACGAACGTAAGCAGGCGTTTCGGCGAGGCCAGCACTACCAACCGCAGCACCGCGCCAATCAGGCCAGTGCCTTCGGCAATACCAATACCTAACAGCGATACCAGTACCGTACCCAGTGGCGCGAAACCAGTAAAGTTGGTCACCATTTGGGTCAGGATGCGGTGCAGGCCTTCAGCGGAGAGCAGGTTAACAGGCGTTACCGTTTCGCCGGTGCCGGGGTGTACCACAGCCATATCAAACAGGCTGGCTACCCACGACAGGAGAATGATCAGCAGGGCAAAACCCGCGAACAGCGTAGCAGGATGTGGCAAGGCATTTCCGATACGTTCTATCACAGACAGAAACCTGTCGATGCCGGACTTTTTCTTTTGTAATGTGGTCATGATGTAGGGTGATGAGCGTTTAGCTAAGCAGGAAAAAGCAAGATGCTCAGCAGGTTAGTTTTAGTTTAGCTCCTGAATTTGCTTAAAAATAGGCATACCTGCAAACTTTCCGGGAAATCCCTAACTTGGCAGCTGCTTATACTTTATACTTTTATGATACCAGCCCTGCAGCCCGGCGACCGCATCGCCATTATTTCCACTGCCCGAAAAATCACTTCTGAAGAGCTTCTGCCTGCCATCAAAACCTTCGAGAGTTGGGGTTTACAGGTAGTGTTAGGCCAAACTATAGATGCCAGTTACAACCAGTTTGCCGGCGACGATGCCCTGCGCCTGCAGGATTTTCAGCAGATGCTGGACGACGAAAGTATAAAAGCTATAGTTTGCGCCCGCGGTGGCTACGGCACCACCCGCATCATCGATCAGGTGGATTTCAGGAAGTTCCGGCAGCGCCCGAAATGGGTGGTAGGCTTCAGCGATGTTACTACCATTCACAGCCACATTCATCACCTGGGCATCGAAACCGTGCATGCCATTATGCCCGTGCTGTTTGGCCGCGAAGGAACTATAGATTCTGTAGAAACGCTGCGTAACGTACTGTTCGGCGAAAGCCTAAACTATAGTTCTGCGCCACACGCCTTTAACCGCACCGGCATTGCCAAAGGCCGGTTGGTAGGCGGTAACCTCTCGATGCTGCACACGCTTACCGGCACTAAATCTGACATCCATACCGAAGGCAAGATCCTGTTTCTGGAAGATCTCGATGAGTACCTTTACCACATCGACCGCATGCTGGTGCACCTCGACCGCAGCGGCAAACTCCGCAACCTGGCCGGCCTTATAGTTGGCGACATGAGCGACATGAAAGACAACGCCATTCCCTTCGGTAAAACTGCTTACGAGATCATAGCAGAGCATACCGGCAAGTACAACTACCCTGTCTGCTACAACTTCCCGGTTGGCCACGAGCCTTTAAATTTAGCGCTGGTTTGCGGCCGTGAAGCTGTGCTTGAGGTAAGTGAGTTGGGGGCTAAACTGGAGTATGTTTTATAGTTTAAAAGTGCTATATTGAGGTAAG
>DATBUF010000395.1:0-4848 GCA_036516435.1 Pontibacter sp. | reverse complement strand
TACTCCAGAAACTATAGTTAGAATGCCGGGCCACACCCTGAAACGATTGCTCTATACTATTCCGGTAGTATGGCTCATGCTATCAGCCATTTTTATACTGAGCAGCTTGCTGCCGGGCAGATTCGGAGAGGAACAGCTATTGCAGACCGAAATTGGCTTTTACGGCAGGAGTTCACAAAGCGAGAGAACCGCAGCTTACCAGCAACTACAGGAGCGTACACAACAGCACCTTCCCCTGTTTTATGTGAGCCTGGAGCCTCTTTCAGTTGAACAGATGCACCGCTACACCTTTTTACTTCCCAGCCTGAACTGGCATGGCACTCAGAACCAGTATCATCGCTGGCTTTCGGGGCTCCTCAGGGGCAGTATGGGAGAATCTTATGCCACAGCACGCCCGGTTACAGCACTGATAAGAGAGGCTGCCGCTGCTACTAGCTGGATACTCCTGATGAGTATGACAGTAACCGTTCTACTTGCCTTATGGGCAGGTAAAAGCCTGGTACATGGATTGGGGCGGAAGCGTAGAAAGTTCCTGTTAGCTGCACTGGTTATACTGGATAGCCTGCCTCTTTTTGTATTGGCGCTGCTCCTGCTGCTCCTGCTCGCCAATCCGGATACGATGCAGCTCTTCCCGGTTTTCGGACTAGGATATACATCCTCCTATGGCCAAAGTACCTGGCAGGCACTACTTTCAACATTCCCTTACCTGGTGCTGCCTGCACTTTGCCTGGTACTTACCAACCTGCCCTACCTCACGAACCAGTTCTATAGTTCACTAAAAGGCACTATGCAGGCCGATTACATTAAGACTGCACGGGCCAAGGGGCTTTCGCCAACAAGCGTTATAACAAAGCATGCACTCCGGAATGCGTTGCTCCCGGTCATTACCATTTTATCTGATATGCTGCCCGCCATGGTAGCGGGCACTGTCGTGATCGAGACCATTTTTGCCATACCTGGTGTTGGGCGGCTGCTGGTAAGCAGCGTACTGGCGCGTGATTTCCCGGTTATAGTAGGGATTGTAGTAGTGATCGCACTGGTAAAAATGGTGTCGCATGTAGTAGCTGATGTAGCTTACAGTCTGGCTGACCCACGGATCAGGAGGAATAGCCTATGAGAGCGCTCCTGCAGGACATAGGGCATCTCTGGCGGACAGCCTGGAGCTTTAAAGCAGCTTTGCTATACTTAATCACCCTAACTATAGTTGTACTCTTACTACCTGTACTTCCGTTACCTTACACTCCAAACCAGTTGGACCTGCAACATGTATTTCTGAAGCCATTTTCGGAGAGCGCTCACCCGCTGGGTACCGACCAACTGGGCCGGGATGTGCTGGTTAACCTGTTATATGGAGCCCGAAACGGTTTGCTGATCGCTGTACCTGTTATGGTGCTTTCATCTGTGATAGGTACGGGTATAGGAGCAGTAGCCGGTTACTTCGGCAACTATAGGATAACTATAAAGCGGAGCACGCTGCTGGCAGCAGGCAGTTGTCTGCTACTTACGCTGTACTATAGTTTATATGTGCCGGTGCAGGCTAGCCAGCATCACAATCCGGCAGGTGCTATAGTTAGCTCAGTTGGTGTTGGCGTGGCGCTTTGCCTGCTTTGCTGGTTCGGATTACGCAGGCTGCTACACTGGTCCAGATTTTTACGACAGGCAACTTCCCTGCCACTCGATAGTTTTATCCTCAGAGTTATCGAGCTGCTCACCAGTTTACCCCGCCTGCTGCTTCTGATCAGTATCGCGGCATTTGCCACCCCTTCGGTTATGTTACTTTCTGCCATTTTTGTGTGCACTTACTGGACCTCAACCGCCCGCCTGGCACGTGCTGAGATGCTGCGCATCAAAAACCTGCCTTATATAGAAGCTGCTGTAAGTACTGGCATGTCGCACGGGCGCATTATCTGCAAAGAGGCATTACCTAATCTCACCAGCCCGGTTATAGTTGCTTTTATTTTTGGTGCGGCAGGCCTGCTGGCCATAGAGTCAACTTTATCCTTTCTGGGAATAGGGCTTCCGGCCACTTTCCCTAGTTGGGGCAGAACCATTGCAGGCATACGTTCTAATCTATCGGCATGGTGGCTTGTTGCATTCCCCGGAGGCTTTTTAGCACTTACCGTACTTGCCCTCCAAACATGCAGCTACCATCTTATGCAACTGCGACAAAACAGAAGCAGGTAAATTCGTTACTTTTTACCTATTACAGACAATATCTCACGCTCCTTCAGTTCTTTAGCCACACCTCTCCAAATACATTATCATCTAACTATAAACAATTTACGACAACGCACCGAAAACATATACAAAATAAAAGCAATAAGTTATTACTATAATTCAAGTTACAGTCGTGTAAATAATTTCCTGTTAAACGAGCATGTTAGCTGGTAACATTGTATACACAAAGAGATTAAGCGCCACTATGGAATTGATATATAGACTTCAGGATGAAACTTTCGGCAAAAGCGGGATAGATGTTTCTTCGCCCTGTACCGGTGCCCCACATACTGGCGACAAGCAGGAGTTTGCAACTATAGATGGTGGTGTAATTGACTATCAGGCTTGTGAGCAGGCTGTTAGTAACGGAGCAGGTATTTTTATAGGAGGGTATTTTGTAGGAGTGATGGAATATACCCAATGTTATTCCCAGCAAACTTTTATGCGGAACTAAGTCACTCCTGCTGATAAAAAGTTAGTTGTTGGTTGTTTGTGTTATACACTTAGCCCTGTGGTTGGCGCCGCAGGGCTTTTGTATGCACTTAAGCACTATAGATCCAGTCAAGCGCGCTTTCACGGTCAGTAAATGAGCGCAGGCTGCATCCAAAGTGTTGCTCAAACTGCATATAGCCAAGCAGGCTTTCCAATACGGCCTGTGTAAAAACGTCCGGCTCCATGATGCGCGCAAACTTTACAACCGACGATTGGCTTAGCGCCGGCAGAAAAGAATTCCTGATCCAGGTCTGATCTTCTGTTCCGAGACTGTTGAGTTTACGGGTATCAGCCAGCAGGTACCAGGGCTCCCGCTCCTCTATTAACTTGAGCAAATGCGTAAGCGACTGCTGCGCTTCTTCAGGAGATGTTACCACCTCCCAATGTATCTCAATCAAATTAAGCGGTTCGCTGTATCGGATGGTATAAAAGCTACTATCAGACGTAAGTGTTTCGGAAATTAACGCGCGGTTCAGGATCATAAGATGCTAATACGTAGCAATAGCCTAAGAATACTTGTATTAAAGTATGAATATTTATTCTGCTATAAAGTTTATTATGCAATTTGTAGCTAGGCTAACCCAGCTGCCCTATGTTACATCTACAACTTTACTCCCCCAAGGCACTGCTGACAGGCCTTCCCAATCCAACACCTTATGCAGCATGCCTTTGCTTTACCAGCATTACGCCAGCGCCCACATCCAGAACAATCAAGAGTGTAAACTGAAGTGCTATAGTTGCAGCTTTGAAGGCGGAATACCTTTTATCTTCTTAAAGCTATTACTGAAGGCTGCCAGATCCGTAAAGTTTAGTTCTGTTGCAATGTTAGCCCAGGTATAACCCTGCCCTTTAAGATGCAGGCTGTGCTCTATGCGTTTCCGGAGCAGGTAATTATAAGGGGTGTCACCGAAACACTGCTTAAAGAGCCTGAAAAAACGAAACTCCGACAGGCAACACGCTTCGGCAACATCTTTTATACTCAGATCGGTAAACAGGCTGTTATCCAGCACCTCCTTGCCCAGCAGCAACCTGCGGAACAGCTCCTGTCGGGTGGATGGCTTCGCCGTGTCCAGCTTATAATAGGAACTGATCTGCTCCTTGTTCTCCCTGATCAGCAAAGTTGTAATTTCATAGATCAGTTCCAGGGCAGGTTGCGCTATGTCGCGCGATGCAGCCGTGTGGATGACCTCTTGCAGCAGTTGCTGCAGGTCCGGGGCAGCTTTTGCCTTATTTATAAACAGCTCCGGTGTCAGCAGAAAACGGCTATAGTTGCTATAGTTGTCCAGCTCATCAGGGCAGGTCATTTCTGTAAGTACCTCATTTACCAGCGCAGGGTCAATATCCACGCACACGCTCCAGGTGGGGGTCTGTTGTATTGTTACGTCCAGTGATGCCACCGAATCGTTTACCAGCAGAAAGCTACCCTTCGTCAGGCTATGGCATTTACCCTGCACCCAGTAATTCTCCTGCCCCTCCGCTACATACTTCAGGCCCAGCCCGCGCGGTTTTATTTCATCTTCCAGGGAGGTAATGCAGGAACTCATGATCCGGTTACCAGTCGTTCTGCGCTTATAGTTATGGTAGCTCTGGTCGTTTACGTGCACAACTTCACAGCTGCCGGTATATACGTCCGGAGCTGCCGGGGCTATAGTTGGTGCTATGTTCGTGCTGTACTCCATTAGGGTATGAAGATAAACATATTTCGGCAGAAAGTATACAGCGCCTGTGGTACCACAAAAATGACAGGATTTTACAACCTGCGCCTGCTGCACATTCGCTTACTTGCAACAAAATCATAGTTCAGAAATACGCATGAAGACGGGTACTGCCACTGCAACAAACTATATCTATACTTTCCTGTTCCTGCTGTCATTCGCTTTTACCCAGCAGGCAGGCGCACAGGAGCTGAAACGTCGTGCCGACCTGGGTATCAGGGCAACTACGCTCCCCGATTCGCTCGCCAAAGCCCATCAGCTGAAGAACGGCCTGCTGACAGCCGGCATTCTACCTGATGCAACTGCCGATGCCATGGGCCTTAAAAAAGGCGATATTCTACTCTCCATCAACAAAAAGCAGCTTAGCACACCTGCTGCACTAAATAACCTGAACCAAACCATACAGGCAGGGCAACCGCTGGAA
>DATBUF010000394.1:0-2282 GCA_036516435.1 Pontibacter sp. | reverse complement strand
GTACTTTGGGCTGCAGGTAAGTAAAAGAGAAGCGGCCCGGAGTACACGAACCGCCTCTCTTTATAGTTTAAATTTAGTAGCTCTGGTAAACAGCGAAGTCATCGATACCTAAGCGGCCATTAGCTATAATGTTGCCACTTTTATCTTTTGTATCAGTAACTCCCAGGCCTAGCTTGTTAATTCTGAAACGAACCGGCCCTGCTATGTCCATCATGAAAGTAGCCACTTTGTAGTCGCGGGCTACATCTTTTACATCTGCTCCCACCTGCTGCCAGGTAGCTCCCTGATCCTGCGAATACTCCAGGCGCCACTGGCTCACAGCATCTGTGGAATAAGTAGCATACCACACTGTTACTTTAGAGGCACCATTCGGCAGGTCGAAGTTCATCTGCAGGTAAGCAGACTCTTTCAGGTCCTTTGCCATCCGGATTGCTTGCCTTCCGCTCACAATCACATCTCTTCTGGCATCCAGTTCACCTAATATCGTCTGATACAGCGTCCAGTTACCTGTAACTAGGTTCCTTTCATTGTTTGATGAACCATCTTTGTTCTTCATGTTATAGCTCGACTTATCAGCAGCTACCGGTGACTCAAATTTCTCAGGCCAGCCCTTGTAAATCGGACCGCTTGGGTATATTGCGTCCGCCTGCGTGCGCATACGCAGGATCGGTTTACCATCTGCAGAGATGGCAGGTATACCTACAAAAGTGGCACTTGGCCACAATTTATCTCCTGCAAATTCAGCGCCTGCATCAGTTTGCAGTGTAATTGTTTTACCAGAGCCATCTCCCAGTTGTTTAGCCCCGGCATAGGTATCGCCCTTAACAGGCAGCGGGTCTATGTCGCCGGTAATTGTTATCAGCGTACTCTCATACTTATGGAAGTTAGCGAGCAGTTCACCCACAGCAACCGGTTTTGGTTTTACCGGCAGGTCTCTCTTAACTGTTGTAATTTTATTTGGATGAAGGCCATTTATCTGCAGCACACCGTTCTTGCGTGTCAGGGTAGTGCCTCGTACATCAAATAGTACAGAGTCGCCTACCTTATAGTTGGCTGCCATATCCTCGCCCAGATCCAGGATCATACCTCTTTGCATGCCTCTCCAGGAATCCTGAATGGCTACGTGACCGGCTGGCCAATTTTCTCCTGAGGGATCTGACACTACCACCCCACCGGCCTGGTAAGCGCCGAATAGTTGTTCCTGGTTGAGTCCCAGGTCTTTTTCATGAAACACATCGCGTACCACGTAAAGCGATGCAACCGGGTTTGGCGTACCTGCTGCCGGGTTTGGATCTTCTTCCACACAGGATGTAAATCCCAATACGCTCAGGCAAAGAGCCAGAAATGCTATATATTTATTTTTCATGACGAATTTGTTTTTTCTTTACTTTAAAATCCGGCTATTAATCTACGTCCCACCAAACCTTGGTATTAATATCGTCGGCGCCCATGGCTGCAACTGCTGCAGCATAGTTAGCACCGTTCAGCGATTGCACCACTACCGGGTAGCGGAAGCGTGCGGGCATTACACCACCGTTCTGCAGACCGGGACCTTTCGGTAATACCGGGTGGCCGGTTCTGCGGTACTCGAACCATTGCTGGAAATCGGTAAAGAAGAAAGTATAGTACTTCTGCAGCATAATTCTGTCCAGCTTTTCTTCAAAGCCAGTAGCAGCATCCAGGGCTACGGCCTCTTTCGCCAAATGCCCCTCTGGTACTGCATCTCCCCACATGGTAATGGCCGCCTCAACGCCTTTGTTATAATAAGTTTTCGGCTCTGCTGTGATGTATCCTCTAAGAGCTGCTTCAGCCAGTATGAACTGTACCTCGGCATAGTTCAGGATATTTCCTAACAGCGGTTCCTTCATCAGAGCTTCCGGATAAGTAGACTGTCTCTCTGGTATATTGCCCGGTGCGTAACCGCTCGGTATGCCACTATAGCCCGATCCGTATTTAGTAGCCCACCTGGCCAGGCGCGGATCCTTCATCTCGTTCAGGTTATTCACAAAGAAATTAGCCAGGCCGTGTGACCCGTTAAAATCATATACACGTGTGTTGTCGAATGCAGATACCAGCGGCTTGGTAGTGGTATAGCGCAGAATAGCAGACTCTTCGTTGGTGGTGAAGATTGGATAGAAGGCTGCATTGGTTTCTACGATCTCTCTTATTTTACCCGCTGCGTTTACTTCCGGTCTGCCGGATGCACGCATCAGCAGGCGCAGGTATAAGGAGTTACCGAACTTTCTCCATTGCGTCAGGTTGCCTTTGTATAGCGGATCAAG